>DATKZS010000147.1:0-24452 GCA_035527835.1 bacterium | reverse complement strand
AAAAACTCCGGGACCGACTTTAGTCGCGACATGCACCCGAACCGGCGATAGACTCCGGGCTTTTAAAATCTTATTTCACGCAAAGGCGCGGAGTTCGCAAAGAAATTTCCAAAGAACAAAATTAAATCTTCTTTGTGAACTCCGCGCCTTTGCGTGAACTCTAAATTTTATATTAACTCGGAACGCCATCTCCCATGCGCCTCAAACACATCGCCATCATCATGGACGGCAACGGCCGGTGGGCCAAGCGCCGCGGCCTCCCGCGCGCGCAGGGCCACCGCGCCGGGAGCGAGACCGCGCGCAAAATCAGCCGCGCCGTATTCGAGCTGAAAATCCCGTATCTCACGCTCTACGCCCTGTCCACCGAGAACCTCTACCGGCCGCAGGCCGAGCTTGACGCCCTGATCGGGCTCATGCGCAATTACCTCGCCACCGAGGCCTCCGCCTTCATCGAGAACCGCATCCGCCTTCAAGTCATCGGCGACCGCGCGCCGCTCCCGGCCGACCTGCGCCGGACCATCGCGCAGGTCGAGCGCGACACCGCCCGCGATTATCGGGGCACATTGATCCTCGCCATCTGCTACGGCGGCCGCGACGAGATCGTCCGCGCCGTGAAAAGCCTGGCCCAAAAAGACAGCGTGAAAAACGTGACCGAGGCCCGCCTCTCGGCCGCGCTCGACACCGCCGGCATGCCCGACCCCGACCTCGTCATCCGCACCGGCGGCGACCACCGCGTCTCCAACTTCCTGATCTGGGAGGCCGCCTACGCCGAGCTCTATTTCACCCGCGTGCTCTGGCCGGACTTCTCGGTGCGCCACCTCAAGTCCGCCATCAAGTCGTTCCACGAGCGCGAGCGCCGCTTCGGCCGCACCGACGATGCAGTATCATCCGGGCCGGGCCGCGGCCGCCGGAAAAAAGGGAAGCTTAGGTGAAGCGCGTCGCCGTGATCGGCTCGACCGGCTCCATCGGCGAGAACACGCTAAAGGTGGTAGCGGCCGCGCCGGAGCGCTTCGAGATCGTGGGCCTGGCCGCGGGCACGAACTACCGGCGGCTCGCCGAGCAGATTTCCGCGCACCAGCCCCAGGTGGTGTCGGTCTGCACGGAGCACGAGGCCGGGCCGCTGTGCGCACTCATCGGCCCGGACGGGCCGGAGGTGGTGAGCGGCGAGGAAGGCCTGTGCAAGGTGGCCACCATCCCCGAGGCCGATGTGGTGGTCATCGCGGTGGCGGGAGCGGCCGCGCTCGCGCCGGCCCTGGCCGCGGTAAATGCCGGCAAGACCGTGGCGCTGGCCAACAAGGAATGCCTGGTCATGGCCGGCGGGCTCATCATGGAAGCGGCGAAAAAGAGCGGCGCGACGATCCTGCCGGTGGACTCCGAGCACGCCGCCATTTTTCAGGCCCTGGCGGGAAGGCCGGTCGCGCAGGTGAAAAGGATCATCCTGCCCGCGTCCGGCGGCCCGTTCCTGGACACGCCTCCGCCCGAGCTCGAACGCGTTACCCCGGAACAGGCGGTGAAACACCCGACTTGGCCCATGGGCAGGAAAATCTCGGTGGACTCCGCGACCCTTATGAACAAGGCGCTCGAGATCATCGAGGCCCATTGGCTGTTCGGCCTGCCCCCGGAAAAGATCGAGGTCGTGATCCACCCCGAGGCTATTATCCACGGCATGGTCGAGTTCGACGATGGCTCCGTGGTCGCGCAGATGTCCGTGCCCGACATGCGCCTCCCCATCCTCCACGCCCTGGCCTGGCCCGAGCGCATCGCCGCCGGAATGCCCCGCCTCGACCTCCCCGAGCTCGGACGCCTCACCTTCCGCCGCCTCGACCCGTCACGCTTCCCCGCCCCCGGCCTCGCCTACCAGGCCCTGAAAATGGGGGGCGACGCCCCCGCCGTCCTCGCCGCCGCCGACGAGGCCGCAATCGCCGCCTTCCTCTCCGGCCGCATCCCCTTCACCCGCATCGTCCCCCTCGTCGCCTCCGTCCTCGATTCCCACACTCCCGCGCCAGTCACCACGATCCAGGACACAAAACGGGCCGACGCCAGGGCCAGGGAGCAGGTGAGACGCGCGATTCAATAAGGCGAAGACGAACGCCAAGACGCCAAGAAACAGAATATAGAATATAGGGAAAGGGACGCGAGGCTGGGTCAGCGCCTTTCTTTATTCTATCTTCTAAATTCTTTCTTGGCGTTCTTGGCGTTGTTCTTTTGCTCTCTACCTGGAAAAGCTCAGCCTTCGGTAATGGGCCGGACCTCGGGGTTCAAGCACCAGGGGGGGACGTCGCCGCGGAGGCCGGCTATGAGGTTCTGGGCAGCCATGACGGCCATCTTGTTGCGGGTTTCGATGGAGGCGCTGCCAAAGTGGGGCGCGAGCACGACGTTGTCGAGCTCAGCGAGTCCGGGGCTGAGGCGGGGCTCATTCTCATACACGTCGAATGCGGCGCCGGCCAGGCGGCCGGCCTTGAGCACGGCGGTGAGCGCGGCCTCGTCCACCACCGGCCCGCGGGCAACGTTGATGAGGTAAGCGGTCGGCTTCATCAGGTCAATCTCGGAGCCTCCGATCAAATGGAAGCTCTCCTTGTTGAGCGGGCAGTGCAAGGAAACGAAGTCGGACTTCTGGAGCAGGTCGCCGAGCTTCTCGAAATGGGCGGGCACCGCGGCCTCCAGCTCCGGCGCCAACCGGTGGCGGGCGTGGTAGAGGATCTTCATGCCGAAGCCCACGGCGCGCTTGGCCACCGCCGTGCCGATCCGGCCCATGCCGACTATGCCCAGGGTGCGGCCCTTGAAATCCGCGCCGACCAAGAGCGTAGGCCCCCAGCCGTTGAACCGGCCCTCCCGCACCATGCGGTCGCCCTCGACAATCCGCCGGCCCAGCGATAAAATCAGCGCCCACGTCAGGTCCGCCGTGGCCTCCGTCAACACCCCCGGCGTATTACCCACCACGATCCCCCGGCGCGAGGCCTCGGCCACGTCAATGTTGTCGTACCCCACCGCCATGGTCGAGATGACCTTGAGCTTCGGGCCCGCCGCCTCCATTACCGCCGCGTCCACCGGGTCCGTGAGCACGCACACGATGCCGTCAGCCCCTTCCGCCAGAGCGCAAAGCCTGTCATGCGGGATCGGCCGGTCCTCATCCCACAGCCGCGCGTGGCACGAGCCCCGAAGCATATCCATGCCCGCTTCCGGCAACCGACGCGTGACCGCGACTTCCCATTTCGACATCAGTATCTCCGTGCGGCCATTATTTCGGCCCGGCGTCCGTGAAGTATTCGTAACGGATGGTCATCATCATTTCCATGGCATAGCCGACGCTGGAGAAGTGGCGCTGGCTCGCGTGAGCGTCCAATGCCAGCTCCTTGAGCTTGCGCTCGTCCCGGACGTCCACCTTCATGGTCGCGGGCAGGGGCGCGCCGCCGCCCAGCATGTGGTGGAAAGGCTTGAGCCCGTTGCCAAGCGACACGTAATAGAGCTTCTGCGCGCTGGAACGCGGCCAGGCCCGGGTTACGACCTTGCTCAAGGTTATATGGTCAATGTGGCCGGTCATGCCATCGGGACCGTAGGTGAAAAGCACCTCCGCCCCGACCTTCTCGACAATCCCCAGCACCTCCTCCACCAGCGCGTCCTGGTCCTGCGACGCCAGGCCCTGGTCGTGGTAGTGGAGCTGGATCACCTCGTCCGCGTCAAGGTCCGCCGCCGCGCTCTGCAGCTCGGCCATCCGGATCTGGCCCATCCGCTCCTGGCTGAGCCCCAGCTTGTCCTTGACGTCGGTCATGTCCCCCATGGTCATGCACAAAATGTGCACCCGCACCCGCGGGTCCCGCTTCATCTTGAGCATGGTCCCGCCCACGAAAATGCTCTCGTCGTCCTGGTGCGGGAAAATGGTGAGCACGTCAATCTTGCCGTCCGGCCCCGGCGTGACCCCCGCCAGCGGGTCCCCCGTCGGCACCGCCGCCGCAACGGAAAACGTTAGCAACAAGAACATCAGAACGCCCAGCGTAACCTTCTTCATCCTCTTTTCCTCACCTGCCCATCTATTACCACGTTCCGGCTCACCCATACAAGCCCCTGCCGATAACCGCAAGAGTTGCCTACATGGTAACTTTTATTTCACGCAAAGGCGCAGAGGCGCAAAGGATGAAACTAGGAGATTTAAATATATTTCTCCAAACCTTTGCGCCTCTGCGCCTTTGCGTGAAATAAAAACGCCGCAAAATCCCGCCGCCGCCCTACTCCCCCACGAACTTCGGCTTGCGCTTCTCCACGAACGCCGTGACCCCTTCCGCGAAGTCGCGGGTCGAGGCCATCCGGATCTGGGTCCTCCGCTCCTGCTCGGCCTGCTGCTCGTGCGTGTTCTCGTAATAAGCGCGCAAGAGCTTCTTGGTCCTCCGCACCGCGAGCGGAGCGGTCTCGGCGAGCTTGTCCGCCATCTTGAGCGCGTGCTCCATCAGCTCCTTCTCCGGCACCACCATGTTCACCAGCCCCATGATCAGCGCCTCCTCCGCGGACACGTCGCGGCCGGTCAGGCACAGCTCGGTGGCGCGCCGCATGCCCACGATGCGGGGCAGGAGCGTGGTGGCGTGGCCGCCCGGGATCAGGCCGAGCCGGATGAACGACTCGCAGAACACCGTGCCCTCCGCGCAGACCGCCAGGTCGCACGCCAGCACCAAGTTGAACGCCGCGCCATAAGCAAAGCCGTGCACCGCCGCGATCACCGGCTTGTCCAGGACCATCAGCTTGTCCACCGCCGCGTACACCTCGCGCGTCAGCTCGTCCATGTACTTGCCCGCGTCGCCCGACAGGCTCTGGTGCATGTCCTTCAAATTCCCGCCCGAGCTGAACGCACGGCCCGCGCCCTTCAGTACGATCACCCGCGTGCCTTGGTCCTCCTCCAACTCCGTGAGCGCGCACCTGAGCTCCCGCGAAATCCCCACCCCCAAAGCGTTCAGCGTCTCCGGCTGGTTCATCGTCACCACCGCCACCCCGTTTTCCCTCTTCTCAATCTTTAATAATTCATAGGCCATCTCTTTCCCCCCTGGCTACTGACTACTGGCTACTTGCTACTCTCTTCCACATACCTGCGGTCATACAGACCCCGGTCATACGCCGCCCTCCGGCCGGGGCAGGCCTCGCGCGGGCAAAGCTGGCACGATTCGAAGCTCCGCGTGAGTGGAAAGCGCAGCCCGGAAACGGTCATGCCCGGGCTCATGAAAAAATTGTCAAGCAACCTGACCCCGATCGCGGCCCCCGCCCCGTCCAGCAGCGCGAACAGTTGCCGCTGCTGCTCGATGGGCCAGTCCGCGAGCGAGCCCGGGTTCATCATCGCCGTGCGCCCCGGATGCTCATCCCTGATCCGCGCCTCGAAAAAATCCTTGGCCGCCTTGAGCGCCAGGCCCTTCACCACTCCCGCCCACGACTTGCGCATCACGTCGTCAAGCCCGTTCGACCACTCCTCCAACTCCGTCCCGCACGTCGCCACGAACGGAAACACCCGCTGGGCCTCTTCAAGATTCACCCGAAGCACCCGGCTCGTAAACCGCGTCCCCTCAACCACCACGTAATCATCGCCCTTCTCGTCAATGTAGGAAATCTTGTAACACGCCTTGGGCCGGGCCTTCGCGCGCGCCTCTTCCAGAAAGCCCGCAAGCTCGTCCACGTCACCGCCCTGCCCCGCGATCCGGGCCCAGTTGCCCAGCTCCTCGGCCGAAAGCGAAAAAGGGATGGTGTCCAGTACGATGTAGTCCGTTTTGGGCATATTGCTTGATCGCGGAGGCGCGGAGAAAACTTTTTTTAATAATTATCTCTGCGTTCCCTGCGTCTCCGCGGTTAAATCGAGCTGACTCAACCGCCCGGGAGCTGGATCACCAGCTTGTTCTTGTCGAGGAGAGCGAGCCTGGCGTCGCAGCTCTTGAGCGGCTTCTTGGCCGGGCCCTTGATCCTGGTCCCGGCCGGCCGAAAGGCGCTGCGGCCGAGGCTCGCGCAGCGGAAGATGTTCGCCTTGGGCTGATACTCCAACTCCACGCCCCGGTGCGTGCACTTCAGGCCCACCGCCACGTAACTGCCGTCCGGCGCGTGCGCCACGATCAGCGGCTCCGGCAGGTTCGGATCGTCAATCTTCACCGACCCGCCCGCCTTCGCCAGCTCCGGCGCCTTGTCCAGCACGATCTTCACCTTGCCCCGCTCAATCATATATGACCCCGCCGGTATCGCCGGCGTCTTCCCAACCCCCGTGAACGTCGCGCACCCGCCCAATCCACAAGCGCAAGCCCCCGCCACCGCCGCCGTCGCCGCACTCCCCGCCATAAACTCCCGCCGTTTCATCTTCCTCATCAACGCCTCCTTTGATTACACTATTTTCTTTTTAAATCATCTGAAGCGCAACTCGTGGCCCCGGCCTTGACCGGCAGAAAAGCCAGGATCAGCTCGCGGCAGGCGCTGACCCCTCTCCCATCCTTTTGCACCAGTCCCATTTTTATCAGTTCATTGATGTCACGCGACAGGGCCTTTTCCGTCTTGAGCGCGTACTCCCTGGCGATGCGCGGGCTCAGCTCCATGAGTTGCGAGACGGAAACGGGCCCGGCCAGGTTGGAAAGCTCCAGCACCAGGTTGCGCCGCCGGGCGTTCACCGCGCTCCTTTTGTGGCGGAAGGCCTCGTAAACGTAGTCGCGCCAGGTCACGCGCATCTGCTGTTCCTGGACAAGCTGGATCTGCGCGCGCAGCCCGTCCAAAAATCCTTGCGCCGCGTATTCCAGAAACTGCAATACCTCGCCCCCCGATCCGCTGGCCCGGTCGAGCTGGCGGTAGTACTCGGTCCGGGTCTGGTTGTAATGGTTGCTCAGCAGGTGCGCCGCCGGGGACGACACGCCGGAGGCGATCAGGAGCTGGAACTCGATCAGCCGGGCCGTGCGGCCGTTGCCGTCGCCGAACGGATGGATCCAGGCCATGTACAGGTGGGCCATGACCGCCTTGATGATGGCATAGATAATTTCCATGCCGCGCGGCGGGGCAAAGGTATCGCTGCCCAGCCACTCGCACAGGCGGTCCAACAGATATTCGCAATCCTGGGCGGGAGCGCCCCGGTACAAGCCGACCACCACGGAGTGCTCTCTGATCTCGCCCGGGACCACGCCCTCGCCGGGCGTGAGGCCCTTGAGCACCGCCGCGTTCAGCTCCTTGATCCGGGCCGTGGTCAGCGCCGGCGGCCGCGCCGCCACGATCTCGTCCGTGATACGGTTGCACTCGTCAATGATGTTCTGCGTTTCCTGTTTCAGGTATTCGCGGGACGGCGGCAGGAAAAGCTCGCCCCGGATCTGCTTCATCACCTCATCTTCCGACAGCGTGTTGCCCTCGATGGCCGTGGTGGCCTTGACCCCCTTGGCCAAATACATCAAGTGCAGCTCTTCGACCGTGTCCGGCTGCAAGGGCACCCCTGAAATATGCTCGCACTTGGACTGGCACTCTCCCAACATGACCCAGAGCATGGGATTGGCCCGCGTTAGGTCCATGCGGAATGTCAGCCACGGATGTGTCTTTTCATATGTCCTCATTTTTGTCCACGGATACTTTTTTATTATCAGTTACTTACCAATATTTTGACTATTATTTTGTCCATAATTTTAATAAGTAACAATAGCTCTTTTATCCCGACTTGTCAAGCGATTTTTTCAAAAATCTTGCTTCCGGATCCAGGAAAAATCGGATGGAAGGAATTATTGTCCGCAATCTGCAATTAACATCTTGACAATGCTTAACTTTTTATGTAATTGTGTCTCTTGACCTGGGGGATTAAGGAGGAAAGGGCATGAAGATCGTTGTCATGGGCGGGGCAGGGGACATGGGAAGCAAGGCGGTGGAGGATCTGGCGGCGGAGAAGGACGTGAGCCTGGTCACCATCGCGGACAAGAACATCGCGCGGGCGCGCGAGCTGGCAGCGGGTCTTTCCGGCAAGGGCGCGGAGGTCGTCGCGGCCCTGGTGAGCGCGGACGATCACGCGGGCCTGGTCGCGGCCATGCGCGGTCACGACCTATGCGCCTCGGCGCTGGGCCCGTTCCACCGGTTCGAGGAAAAGCTGGTGGCGGCGGCCCTGGAGGCGGGCGTGAACTATTGCTCCATCTGCGACGAGTGGGAGCCGGCGGACGCGGTCATGGCGAAGTTCAGCGACGAGGCGCGTAAAAAGGGCCTCACCATTCTCATCGGCCTGGGCGCGAGTCCGGGGCTCACCAATGTGGCCGCGCGTTTTCTCGTGAACAAGCTCGACCGCGTGCGCCGTCTTGACATCTTCATTTACCAGCCCC
The DNA here is from genome assembly GCA_035527835.1 of bacterium. GTDB lineage: Bacteria > RBG-13-61-14 > RBG-13-61-14 > RBG-13-61-14 > DATKZS01 > DATKZS01. The sequence goes on along the minus strand of DATKZS010000147.1, from coordinate 16,164 downwards.
TGAACGCCGGCGGCGGCCCGGCGGTGGTCCGGCACATGCTGCACATCATGAGCGGCGAGATCGCGGCGTTCAAGGCCGGCAAGCGCGTCATGGTCAAGGCCCTGTCCGAGACGGCGGAGACGGAGTTCCCGACTTACGGCCGCATCCGGATGTGGAACATGGGCCACTCCGAGCCGGCCACCCTGCCGCGCTTCATCCCCGGGCTCGAAGACGTGAACTTCTACATGGGCTTCGGCCCGGGCGCGGGCCTGTTCGTTAAGCCCGCGCAATGGGGACTGTTCGCCAAGCCGGGCCGGGCCGAAAAAATCGCGGCCGCGCTCTCCTGGCTGGAAGCCAAGACCGGCGGCGAGCCGGGCCGGGGCGCGGTCCGGGTGGATGCCTATGGCGAAAAGGGCGGCAAAGAAGAGCACCACCTCATCTGCGGCACCGGCCAGATGCGGGAGGCCACCGGCGTGTGCCTCGCCATCGGCGCGCTCATGCTCGGCCGCGGCCAGCTCCTGATCGAGGAGGGCGGGGTCTTCGCGCCGGAGGCCGTGATCGAGCCTAACCTGTTCCTCTCACACCTCAAGGCCAAGGGGATCACGGCTTACGAGGACGTGGCCATGACCAGGCCCGTCAACGTCCCGGCTGCCTAGAGCAATGCGCCGGCCCCGCGTTTTGGAGTGCGCCGGTTGCACCGCTGCAAGCGGCACGACGGCGCTTTCATTGGCGTTGACGCATCGAGGTGGTAAAGGATAAAAAATGCCCGACCAGAAACGGAGCGGCCTTTTGAAAAACCATTCGTTGCTCTACGCTTTTTTAGTTACGGCCATATTTTCTTCCGCTCCCGGCCTTTCCTCCACGCTTCCCGAGTCCGCACCCGAGTCGGCCTGGCCCGAGGTCACCCGGGAGAGCAGGCCGTGGGCTTATTGGTGGTGGCTGGGGAGCGCGGTGAAGGAGCGCGAGATCACGCGCGAGCTGGAGATGTTCCGCGCGGCCGGCCTGGGCGGCGTGCACATCATCCCGATCTATGGAGCGAAGGGATGGGAGGACAGATACGTTGATTTTCTGTCGCCGCGCTGGATGGCGATGCTCTCGCATACCGGGGCCGAGGCTGACCGGCTGGGAATGGGCGTGGACATGTCCGTCGGCACCGGCTGGCCCTTCGGCGGGCCGTGGGTCACGGCGGAAGACGCGGCCAAAAAAGTGAGGATCAAGGCGCGCGGCCGGGGCGCGTATGAGGCCGTGGTCAGCGGCACGGGGCAGATGGTCAAGCGCGCGGCGCCCAGCGGCGAGGGCCTGGTCATGGATTATTTCTCGGAGCGCGCGCTCACCGATTACCTCGCGCCGTTTGACGCCGCGCTCGCGACGATGCCGCGGCCCGCGGTGCGTGCGTTTTACAACGACTCGTTCGAGGCCTATGGCGCGGACTGGACGGACGATTTTTTCGCGGAGTTCCGGGCCCGCCGCGGCTATGATCTGGCCGACCATCTCGACGCGCTCGCGGGCAGGGGCGATGCCGACTACCGCGGCCGCGTGCTGTGCGACTACCGCGAGACGCTCTCGGACCTCTTGCTCGAAAAGTTCACGATCCCGTGGGTTGAATGGACGCACCGCCACAACGCCATGGCCCGCGACCAGGCCCACGGCTCGCCCGCCAATATCCTGGACCTCTACGCCGCCGTGGACGTGCCCGAGACCGAGGCCTTCGGCCCGCCCGACCTCTCCATCCCCGGCCTCGCCTACTCCCACGCACCCGCTAGCGCCGGCCGGCCCGACCCGCTCGTAATGAAGTTCGCCTCATCCGCCGCCCACGTCGCCGGCAGGCCGCTCGTATCATCCGAGACCGGCACCTGGCTCGGCGAGCACTTCACCGTCTCGCTCGCCCACATGAAGCCCGAGCTCGACATGCTCTTCACCGCCGGCATCAACCACGTCTTCTACCACGGCATCGCCTACTCGCCCGCCTCCGAGCCGTGGCCCGGCTGGCTCTTTTACGCGGCCACCAACTTCGGCCCGTCAAACACCATCTTCCGCGACCTGCCCGCCATGAACGCATACGTCGGCCGCGTCCAGTCGTTCCTCCAACCGGGCGGGCCCGACAACGATGTGCTCCTCTATTGGCCCGTGCACGACCTGTGGAGCGGGGTGTACGACCAGAGCGGATGGCGGGACTTGGCGAGCGACCCGGCCGGCGCGGTCGCGGACTACCTCGAGTCCGGACGCGGAATGGTCATGCCCTTCACCGTGCACAACGCCGACAAGTGGCTGCACGGCACCGCCTTCGGCCAGGCCGCGGAATATCTGTGGAACAACGGCTACGCGTTCGATTACGTCTCCGACCGCATGGTCCAGGGCCTCACGGTTGACTGCGGCACGATCCGCGCGCCCGGCGGCGATTACCGCGCGATCGTGGTGCCCTATTGCCGCTTCATGCCGCTCGCCACCATGGAGAAACTCGCGGAGCTCTCCCAACAGGGCGCGGCCGTGATCTTCATCGGCGGCCCGCCCCGCGACATGCCCGGCCTCAAAATGGTGGAGGGGACACTCCTGTCCCGCGCCTCAGCAGAAGGTGGGACAGACATTCTTGTCTGTCCGGCCTCAGGGACAGGCAGGAATGCCTGTCCTACCGCTGATTCCCTGTCCGCCCTCTCCTCCCTCCTCTCCTCCGCCGGCGTCCCCCACGAGCCCCTGTCCGCCCGCGGCCTCTGGTTCATCCGCCGCGCGCACGCCGACGGCCGCGCCTACTTCATCTTCAACCCGGGGCCGGACAGAATGAACGGCTGGATCGAGCTGGGCACGTCCGCGCGATCCGCCATCATCTTTGATCCTCTCTTCCAGACCTCCGGCGCGGCCGCCCTCCGGACCGGCGATCACGGAGCACTCGAAATATACCTTCAGCTCGACCCCGGCCAGTCCCACATCCTCCGCACCTTTGACGGCAGCGCACCAAGCGCCCCGCCCTGGCCCTACCTCGAGCCCTCCGCCCCTTCCCTCAATCTCACCGGCCCCTGGCGCGTGGAATTCATCGAGGGCGGGCCGACCCGGCCCGCTGCCTTCACCACCACCCGCCTCGCCTCCTGGACCGAGCTCGGCGGCCCCGCCCGCGACTTCTCCGGCACGGCCCGCTACACCATCACCTTTACCACGCCCGCCGGCGATGCCGCCGACTACGTCCTCGACCTCGGCGACGTCCGGAACAGCGCCAAGGTGAGGCTGAACGGCCTCGACCTTGCCACCCTCTTCTCCTTCCCCTTCCGCCTGCGCCTCGGCCCCGCGCTCAGACCCGGCGAAAACACCCTGGAAATCGAGGTCACCAACCTCATGGCCAACCGCATCGCCTTCCTCGACCGCCGCCGCGTGCCCTGGAAAAAATTCCATAACATCAACTTCGTCTCCCTCTCCGGCCTCCCCTTTAATGCCTCCCTCCGGCCTCCCCTCCCCTCCGGCCTCATCGGGCCTGTGCGGCTTATCCCTTGTAGCATCATTTCGCCATAAAGCAGGATGTGTGATAAACAAAAAGCATGGAGGTGAAGCATGGCCGGATTGGTTGAGCTGTTGAATGAGAAAGGGACAAAGTTCAGCGAGGTCACGGCTTATCTGGACACGCTGACGGGGGCGCAGCGGGTGGAGCAGGTGATGGCGCTGGGAAAGACGGAGCAGGTGAGGATGTGGGAGCTGGCCCAGGGCTCGAAGACGCTGGAGCTTACGTATCTCGTGCCCGCTCATGCCAAGCCGCTGGAGTTTTTTCCGTTCGAGGGCAAGAACTCGCTGCCGATGTTCAAGCGTTTCCGCAAGGTGTTTTACCGCGACAGCAAGGGCGGAATGTGCGGGTACAACGACAACCCGAAGTTCGTGCAGCTCACGATCGGCCACGGCTACTTCGTGGTGCAGATGAACCCGGCAGCGCCGGCCGAGATCCAGATTGATTATACGCGCGTGCCCACGCAGATGCCGGAAGGCTGGCCCAAGATCAGGTCGAACGACGTGTTCCCGACCATGTTCGTTTATGGCGGGACCAAGGACCACCTGCGCTGGGTGTCGAAGGACGTGGTGATCGGCCGCGCCTTCAAGGGCGGCGTTGAGCCGATGCCCAATTGGTTCGTGTTGTGTAGGCCGTGAGGGAGAATTTTATTAAGCGCAGAGACGCAGAGGACGCAAAGAAATTTAAAGATAATTTTCTTCTTTGCGTTCTCTGCGTCTTTGCGCTTATATCCACCACTCCATTCAAGGAGGATTAAAATGAAGCATGCCGTGTTTGCCGCGTTCCTGTTGTTCGCGATTGCCGCCACCGTAAATGCTGACCCCATACTCGACTCGATTACCATCACGGCCCCTGCCTCCGGCGGGAAGCTCGCGCTGATCGCGTCCGAAAACGGGCTTTACGCGGTGGCGCTTGATTATGCAGGCGGACCGCTGCCGGGCGAGAATTCCATGGAGGTGTTGGTGCCCGCGCCGGAGGCCTTGCATGTTTTCGCGGCGAGCGTGGTGCCGCGCGACCGTCACTGGACCGTTCCGTCGTGGCCCGCGTCGCTCACTGGGCTGCCCGAGCTCACGGAGTACGCGCTGTGGCAGGGGCCTGACGGCAAGTATGGCGCGATGATCGTCATGACGGGCGGCGGCATGATCACGTATCTTGCGGGCCGGCCCGGCGGCATCGCCGTGACCGCGGCCAGCCACGATTCGCGCTTTGCGCCGTCGCGCGTCCCGCTGTTCGCCATGGGCCGCGGCGACGACCCGTACCGGCTGACCCGCGACCTCTACGCCTTCGCGCTCGCCGCCATGAGACAGGCCGATCCCGGCGGGGTCATCGGCAAGGTGCGGTGGGAGAAGCCGTACCCGGAGATCCTGCGTTACGTGGGCTGGTGCTCCTGGAACGCGCACTATCAGATGGTGAACGCCAAGGCGCTCCTCCAGCACGGCGAGAGCTTCAAGGCCGCGGGCTTCCCCATGCGCTGGATGATCATTGACGACGGCTGGGAGCAGACCGCCAAGCACCCGGAGTATAAAGTGGACGGCCGCGACAAATCGCTGGCCGGGTTCGAGGCGGACCCGGTAAAATTCCCGGGCGGGCTTGCCGACGTGGTGAGCAAGCTGAAAAAAGATTACGGCGTCACCTGGATCGGCGTGTGGCACACGCTGCAAGGCTACTGGGACGGCGTGGACCTGAACACGCCCATGGGCCAAGAGTATAAAGACGCGCTGCTGCCCGTCAATGCCGGCATCGGCGTGCCCGACCCGCGCGGCGACGCCGGCAAGCGCTTCTGGGACGGCTATCACGGATTCATGAAGGACGCGGGCGTGGACTTCGTCAAGACCGACGACCAGAGCACCATGTACGAGTTCACCGAGGACCTGGTCCCCATCAGCACGGCCTACGCCAATGCGCAGCGCAACTACCAGGCCTCCGCGCAGGAGCGCTTCAACGGAAACGTGATCAACTGCATGAGCATGAACGTGGACACCATCTATCAGTGGGCGACCACCAACGTGGCGCGCGTGAGCGGCGACTTTCAGCCGCTAAGCCCGCTCAACCCGCGCCAGCACGTGGTGAAGAGCGTGATGAACGCGATGTGGATCTCGAACCTGGTCTGGCCCGACTACGACATGTGGCAGACGCACAAGCCGCACAGCCTGTATCACGCGGTCGCGCGCGCCATCTCCGGCGGGCCGGTGTACATCACCGACAAGGCTGGCCGGGAGCGCTTCCAATATCTGTGGCCGCTGGTGCTGAAGACCGGCGAGCTGGTGCGGGTTGACGAGCCGGGCCTGCCCGCGAAGAAGAGCCTGTTCAACGACCCGTTAACGAGCGGCGTCCCGCTGATCGCGTTTGCCCGGAGCGGCGCGGCGGGCGTGCTGGCGGTGTGGAACATGGACGATGACCTGCGGCCCGAAAAGGTGGCGCTGTCGCCTGCGGACGCGGAAGGCATCGAGGGCGAGCGGTTCGCGGTGTATGAGTACTTTTCCGGCAAGATGATCACGGCTGGGCGCAACGAAGAATTCCCGGTCCTGCTCAAGCCCTGGGACCAGCGGCTCTACTCGGTCGTCCCGATCGGAGACGGCTTCGCGCCCATCGGCCTCACCAACAAGTACGTGCCGCCGGCGACCGTGCTGGAGGTAATGAGGAACGATAACTCCACGATGGTAACGCTCGCCGAGGCCGGGCCGTTCCTGGCGTATTGCGAGAGGAAGCCGGGCGCGGTGAAGGTGAACGGGGAGGCGCTTCCCGGGGGCGCTATCAGCTTCGCTGACAACGCTCTCAAGCTTGACCTGAGCAAGGGCGGCGCGGTCCCCGGGAAAATACAGGTCGAGATAATCTGGTAACGCCGCGAACTCTCCAGTCCCGGAGGGACGATAGATAATAGCCCAGGAATTCATCGCTGGGTGGGCTTGTCCTCCACCGATGCCAGTCCCGGAGGGACGGCCGAATCAGTGCCGCCTCTTCTCTACCAGCCATCTTTGAAGACCCGCCCGCTCGTGTGCTAACATTTAACAGTAATGAAATCTAACCACCAAACCGGTCGCGCAAGGCCGTGGTATGAAGACTGGCAAAGCCAGATCAATCAGGCATGGATGATTACGCTTACTTTAAGTCTTCATCTTCCTTTGAATAACATCAGGATTAAACATGAGCTGGAAAGCTATTCTGAGTTCACCAAATTCAGGCTTATTTACGAGAGCAACAGGATTGAAAAAGCCGGATTGAGTGAGGGGGACACTAAAAATTTGATCTTGGGCGAAAAAAGCATTCAGAGTGAAGAGGATGCACTCAAGGAAGCACGTGAATTGATTAGACAGGTTGTAGACAAAAGAGTCAAACATAGCGGCAAGTATTTTGTTTTCGAGAAAAAGAAAAGGTCAGAAAGAGAAGTTCTTCAGCACTATCTGGCCCTAGTTCATGCAAAGGACGAGACCTTAAAGCATAAAAAGGAGTTGGAGAAAAAATATCCGGTGGGGCCGATGCCCGACCCAAATGATAAAGAGAGTTCCAATAAATGGTTTTTGTCCGGCATCAGTATCTTTATGCTGTCCTCTTTGTTTTCCGATGAATTGATCAGAGAGATTCATGCCATGCTGGCCTACGGATTACTTCCTAGGAATGCTGGAGTTCCACCAGGTTTTTATCGAGAGGGTCCTGTTCATGTTGATGACCCTGAGGTGAGCTTCGTTTCCTGGGAAAACGTTCCTAGAGCGATGCATCTTTTCGTGTACGACGCTAATGAAACCATGCACGACATTGACATGAATCCGATAATGAAGGCGGCGAAAATTTCTTATGACTTCGTTGGTAAAATCCACCCCTTCCCGGACTTCAACGGCCGATTGTCCCGGATAATTATCAATATGGTCCTTCAATACCACGGGCTCCCTTTCTTCGCCGCCCTGCGCGGTGACGCCAAGGAAAAGCACCGCTATATCTGGTCGCTGAAGCGGGCCAATCACGGCGATTTAAATCCGTACGCCTGTCTGATCGCCCGGGCCGTGAACCGGGGCTTCGAGGAATTGAACCGGAACCTGGAGACGGCGGGCCTTGAGCCGATCAAGCCTATATCGTTACCCGGCAAATGATTAATCCATGGCGGCAAGAATGAAGAAAACTTCCAGGACCATCCACCCCTACGCCCGCGCCCTTTACCGCGCGGCGGGCCTTTCCGTCTCCGACCTTTCCCGGCGGCGGGTGGGGATCGCCAATTCCTTCACGGACGCCAATCCGGGGCACGCGCATTTACGGCGATTAGTGGAGTACGTCAAGGCGGGCGCGAAGGAGGGCGGGGCCGCGGCGCTGGAGTTTAATACCATTGCGATCTGCGACGGGATCGCGCAGGGAGAAGGGATGCACGCGGCGCTGCCGTCCAGAGAAGCGATCGCGGCGTCGGTCGAGATGATGGCGCGGGCTTATGGTTTTGACGCCCTGGTGCTGATGGCGACGTGCGACAAGATCATTCCGGGGATGCTGATGGCGGCGGCGCGGCTCGATCTGCCCTGTATCATGCTGACCGGCGGGACCATGAAGCCGGCGAGGATCGGCGGCCGGACGCTGGTGGCGTCGGACGTGAAGGAGGCGATAGGGGCGAGGAGGGCTGGCCGGATCAGCGCGCGCGAGTTCGAGGAGATCGAGGGCAAGGCGTGCGGGGGTCCGGGTGCGTGCTCGATGCTGGGCACGGCTTGCACCATGGCGATCATGGCGGAGGCGCTCGGTCTCGCGCTGCCCGGCTCGGCGGTGGGCCTGGCCGAGAGCAGGGAGCGGCGGGAGCTCGCGCTCAAGACCGGGAAGCTCGCGTCGCGGCTCGCCACCCGCGGCCCGCGCTTTTCGGAGGTAGTGACACGGCGCTCGCTGGAAAACGCCATGCGCGTGGCGCTTGCCATCGGCGGCTCCATGAACGCCGTTCTCCACCTCCTCGCCCTCGCCCGCTCGGCCGGGCTTCCCCTTAAGCTCCGCGACTTCGACCGCATGAGCCGGTCCACCCCGCTCATCGGCAGATTCAAGCCGAGCGCGGAGGCCACCATGCTCGACTTCCATAAAGCCGGCGGCGCGCCGACGGTAATGCGCGCGCTGGGGAGACTGATGCACAAGGACGCACGGACCGTGGGCGGCCAAAGCATCGGCGGGATCGCGGCACGGGCGCCCAAGCCCGGCAAGCTGATTCGCTCTATTGATGATCCGCTGTCTTCGGAGGCGGGGCTGGCCGTGCTTTACGGGAGCCTGGCGCCGCGCGGCTCAGTGGTCAAGCCTGCCGGCATCGTTCCGGGGATGCTCAAGCACACCGGCCCGGCCGTGGTCTTCGAGAGCGAGGAAGAGGTGGCCGAGCGGCTTGAGCGGGGAAAAATAAATCCGGGCTCGGTGCTGGTGGTTCGTTATGAAGGCCCGCGCGGCGGCCCGGGCATGAGGGAGCTCTCTCTGCCCGCGGCCATGCTGGTGGGCATGGGGCTTTCCGAGAGCGTGGCCATGGTGACCGACGGCCGGTTCTCCGGCGCGACGCGGGGCCCGTGCGTGGGCCACGTCTGCCCGGAGGCCGCGACCGGCGGCCCCATCGCCGCGGTTAGGAACGGAGACCTCATTACCATTGACGTGCCGCGCCGCCGCCTGGACCTGCGCCTCTCCAACGCCGAGATCAAGCGCCGTCTCGCGCGCATAAAGCCGCCGAAAAAGATCGTCCCTCCCGGCTTCCTCCGTTTCTACGCGGAGCACGTGTCGGAGGCGGACCAGGGCGCGGTAATGGAGTAGAAGTTGAAAAATGGATGATTTTATGTCGCGCCGGGGATCGTGGTCCCTCATCCTGCGGCGAAGCCGCCCACATAGCAGAGCTATGTGGGCCATCCTCGCCATCATGCTGGTTGCCCTATCCGCGCGGTCGGGCACGTTTTCCCCGCCGGACATCCCGGACGGCGAGAAGCTGGTTTACAAGGTGGGCCTGGAGACCACGGAGGAAAAGACCGAGAGTTTCGTGAGCCCGCGGGAGGAGGTCACGAAGGTCACGCAGATCATCACGCGGTTCACGAAGAACGGCAAGCCGTACTACCGTTTTTTCCGGGCCGAGCAGCTCGCGGGCGGGCAGATCAACTATTACACCTACATCTTCACCGACTTCGCGCCGCTGCGCTTCGTGGTGTTCGAGAAAAGGATGCGGAGCACTAACGGCCGGGTGGTGAAAAAGGAGATCACCTACTTCGACGACCCGGAGTACACGTCGCCCCCGGACCTGAACCATTTCTTTTCCATCCCCATGACCGTGCGGGGCATGAAGTTCGAGCCGGACGCGATGAACGGCCTGCAGATCTGGTTCTCGTCGCACCTCACTCCATGGAAGATGAACGTGATCGTGGAGGGCAAGGAGAGCGTGACGGTGCCGGCGGGTACGTTCGAGTGCTGGAAGGTGCGGGTGGAGCCGGACCTCAAGGCCATCTTCAAGAACTGGTACTGGATCGCGCGCATGGTCAAGCCGTGGATCCCGGACTTTTATTACTGGTTCGCGGCCGAGGCCCCGTATCCCTTGGTCAAGTACCAGGGCGTGTTCGGGCCGGTGGGAGTGTCGCCGCCCCAGGTCCAGGAGCTGATCGAAAAAGGAACGGCATCGAAGGAAGACCGGGAGATGGTGACAAAATTCTCGTCGGCCCCGGAAGACCTGGTCCTGTACGAGGACTTCGTGGAAGGCCGTAATGAGTGAAATGTCGGCCAAGGATGCTAGCCTGATCCCTGTTGCACAATTGCAGCCGGGAATGTAATATATAGGAAAGGCTGGATTCGATTAGAAGACCACAATCGCTTATTTATCTTCTCGGGCAGGAAGGTCTCCAATGAAATATTATTCGTTCCAGATAATCATAGAGAAAGAGCCGGAAGATGAAGGCTACCTTGCGTACAGCCCGACGCTGCCTGGCTGCTTTTCCAACGGCAAGACCATCGAGGATGCCAAACGGAACATCAGGGAAGCCATTGAACAACACCTGGCCTCCCTGCTCAGCCACTCCACGCCGGTCCCCCAGAATGAGTCGCTGGTTCATGTTGAAGAGCTGACGGTAGGCGTGCCTGAATGAGCCGGATGCCTCAGGTCACCGCGCAGGAGCTTATCCGGTTTCTGAAATCCCAGGGCTTTATCGAGGACCGGCAGTCCGGGAGCCACCTTACCCTTTGGCGCGAGCAACGAAACATTTCGGTGACTATCCCCATCCACACCGGCGGTGACATCGGCCGCGGACTTGCCATAAGAATTCTCAAAGACGCCGGTTTCACCGTTGATGACTTTTTGCGACTGCGCTGAATGGCGCTAATCCGGCATCTGCCGGAGCACGTCGTACATGTCCCGCTCCGATTCCACGACCTCGGCGGGCAGGAGCTTTACCTGGCCCAGGCCCAGCTTCTCGAGCTTGAGCGACTCCACGTAGATCATCGCCGCGCGCTCCACCAGATGGCAGGCGGCAAAGGCCTTTTTCAAAGACTTGGCCGCGCAGACGTTGCCGTGGTTAGCGATGAACACCGCGGCCTTCGGGCCGAGCGCCTTGACCGTGTTCGCGGCCAGCTCGTCCGATCCGGACTGGCCGTAGTCCGCCACCGCGATCTCGCCGCCCAGGTACGGCACCATCTCCTCGATCAGCGGCGGCAACGGGAGGCGGAGGATGGAGAGGATGGTCGAGTAGATCGAGTGGGTGTGGAACACGGCCTTTACGTCCGGCCGCGCCTGGTAGATGGCCACGTGCAGCGGCAGCTCGAAGCTGGGCGCGTTCTCGACCTCGATCACCGCCTCGCCCTCGCCGTCGCACACCACAATGTTCTCCGGCATGAGGACCTCATAATCTATTGAAGTCGGAGTGATCACGTAACGGTCCTCTTCTCCCACCACCCGCGCGCTCACGTTGCCGGCCGAGCCGGTCACGAACCCGGCCGCCGCCATCTTCCGCGCATACCCGCAAACCTCGCGCCTAAGCTCGGAATAATCGTTTCCCATGACTTCCCCTTTCCCGAGACCATTTGCCCGCTGCCCCGCGGCGGGATAATTCCGGATGGCCGGGATTATATCATAACTTAAGCGCGCGAAGCACATGGCGGCCGGTGACACCGGTGCACCTCTTTCTTGACACGCGGCGCCGGACAAAATAGCATAGCTTAAAACTGGGGGTATCTTTAAGGCCAATCATCAAAGGCAAGGAGGTTTGCGATGTCAACTGACATAGAAAAGGTATTGGGAAACGAGGCCAAGGATTTGCTCGAGCACAAGTGCGGCACGGTATCCAAGGACCTGCTGCACCTTCCGGGGCCGGATTTTATTGACCGGACCATGGCGATCACCGACCGGCCGCCGGCGGTGCTCCGGAACCTGCAGACCATGTTCGACCACGGCCGGCTGGCCGGCACGGGCTACCTGTCCATCCTGCCGGTGGACCAGGGCATCGAGCACTCTGGCGGCGCGTCGTTCGCTCCGAACCCGCTCTACTTCGACCCGGCCAACATCGTGAAGCTGGCCCTGGAGGCCGGCTGTAACGCCGTGGTTTCGACGCTGGGCGCGCTCGGCGCGGTGTCGCGGCTCTACGCGCACAAGATCCCGTTCATCGTCAAGATCAACCACAACGAGATGCTGACGTATCCGAACATATACGACCAGACGCTGTTCGCGTCGGTCGAGCAGGCGTTTGATTTGGGCGCGGTCGCCGTCGGGGCCACCATCTATTTCGGCCAGGAAAACTGCCGCCGCCAGATCATGGAAATCTCCGACGCCTTCTCCCGCGCCCACGACCTCGGAATGGTCTGCATCCTCTGGTGCTACCTGCGCAACTCCGCGTTCAAAAAGGATGGAGTGGACTACCATGTCTCGGCCGACCTCACCGGCCAGGCCAACCACCTCGGCGTCACCATCGAGGCCGACATCATCAAGCAGAAACAACCCGAAAACAACGGCGGCTACAATGCCCTCAAGTTCGGAAAGACCAGCAAGCTCGTCTACGAAAAGCTCACCACCGACCACCCCATTGACCTCACGCGCTACCAGGTCGTCAACTGCTACATGGGAAGGATGGGACTCATCAACTCCGGCGGCGGCTCCGGATCCAACGACTTCCAGGACGCGGTCAAGACCGCCGTCATCAACAAGCGCGCCGGCGGCATGGGCCTCATCCTCGGCCGCAAAGCCTTCCAGCGCCCCATGGCCGACGGGGCCAAGCTCGTGAACGCGGTCCAGGACGTGTACCTGGAGAAGAAGGTGACGGTGGCGTGAAAAGAGGAGCGAGCATCGAGTAGCGGGGATTGAGGGCGTCGCGCGGCTGGATTCCTCGATACCCGCTCCTCGCTCCTCGAGGCTATAATCTTAGCTGGAGGGTTTAACATGAAGCCGCTCGAGGAAAAGATCAAGGACCTTCCCCCGGACCTCCAGCGCGAGGTGGAGGACTTCGTGGATTTCATCGCCGCGCGAAGCCAGGACCTCCCGCCCGGCAAGTTCACCTTCGAATGGGCTGGCGCCCTCAAGGACTTAAGGGACCAGTACACCTCGGTGGAGCTCCAACATGAAATCTCCGCCATTCGATCGGAGAACTCGGAGAAGAAGTGAACCTTCTCGTTGGCCCGAATTCAATTCACTTCCACAAATTACTTTGATTTTTTCCCGGTTGAATCCTTATCTGCTTTCTCCGCCTCGTGCTCTCCGGCCCAGTCTTCGAGGAAGTGCCATTGCTGCATGGTCTGGGTGTAGCGGCCGGCCTGGCGGAGGCGGGTGACGGCGTCCTGGAGGGAGACACCCTCCATGGCCATGATGAGGGGGATGAGGACGGTGGCGGTTCGGCCGACCCCGCCGCGGCAGTGGACCACGGCGCTCTTGCCGGCGGCGGCGGACTTCTTGACGAGGGCGATGATATTTTCGAGCTGTTCCGGCTCGGGCGGGTGGCCGTCGAGCACCGGCTCGTGGACCTCGGTGAAATCCTTGACGAACTCGGGCGGGATGTCGAGCGCGCTCTCGCACAGGTTCACGATGATCTCGATGCCCTGCCCCTTCAGGGTGGCGAAGTCCTTCCTGATGTCGTTGTACCTTCCCGGCCGGGCCGAGCCGGCCACCATGCGGCCCACGTGCCAGGAAAAGCGCAGCGGGTTAAAGGAAACGGAGAGCTCTTCCGGGGCGGGAGTTGCCTTATTTTTACCGGACATGGAGATGGCTTATACCACGGCCGGGCCGGGGGAACAAACGCGGCGCGTTCATAAAAGACGGCTGCTTGCGCGGCAAAGGGCAGCGGGTTATTCTAGAACCTAATATGCACGCGAAAAAATCTTACCGGCCCGCGGCACGATACGCGCTTCTTGGTGCGCTCATTTTTTTCAGCGCGGCCGCTCCGGCTTGCAACAACCGCGGCCCTGCACCGCCGACGCGAGCCCCGGATGCGGCCCCCGCCCCGCTTTACCTGGTTCGCGGGTTAGAGCTGGCGCGGGTTAACCACAAGCTGCCGGCGTCGGTGAAGCTGGTGGAGGAGCAGAACGGCCTGATCCGGCCGCGGTCGTGGGAATTCCGGAGCGAGCGTCTCGACCACCCGGGCCTGGCCGCGCTCAGGGAGCGTGAGAAGCTGGATGAAGTGGTGGCGGCCGGGAAGGACGAGCTCGATAAGATGGCGCTGCTTTGCGACTGGGTTAACAGCCAGTGGCCGCTGGGCACGCCGCATCCGTATCCGCCGTGGGACGCGAACCAAATTCTTGACCTGATCCGGTCGGGCCGGACCGGCGGGTTCTGCGCTCAATACGCCGTGGTCCTCGCTCAGTGCTGCCTTGCGCTCGGCTGGCAGGCCCGCTACCTCGACGTGCTCACTGAGGACAAAAAGCCCGGCAACGGCCATTTCACGGTCGAGGTCTGGTCCAATCAGTACGACCAGTGGGTGTTGCTGGACCCGTTCTACGACTGCCGGTTCGAGCGGGACGGCAGGCCGCTCTCCGCGCTCCAGGTACATCAGGCGCTGGTCAGCGGAGAGATTGACGCGGTGACAATGGTCGTGGGCAAGGGCAAGAACGCGCTCGCGGGCGTGAAGTTCAACCAGAAGGCGGTCATGGAAAAGTTCTTCCACCTCTCGGCCGACCCGCGCAACGACCACCTCTCCCACCCCTTCAACTTCTGGGACCGCGCGGACACCTACCTGTCGTGGAAAGACAGCGCGACCGACGGACGGCCCGAACTGTACCGCGACATCACGGACGACCCGCTGGATTTCGACTTCCCGCTGAACCAGGCCCAGGCGCGGCTCATGGCGTCAGCGGCGCCCGACACGCTCACCTGCCTGGTGCGCACCAACATGCCGGAGGCCGAGACGCTCGAGCTTAAATTCGAGGGCGGCCTATGGACCCGTCCGCCCTCGCCCTATCTTCCCGGCCCTTCCATCCTCCGCGCCGTGCTCACCCCGTTCCACGGCTCCGTCATCGCCTTTGACTGGCGCCTCCATCCCGGCGCCAACAAGCTCCTCCTCCGCGCCGTGAACACGGCCGGAATTACAGGACCGGCGACGTTGTTGGTGGTAAATTATTCGGGTACATAGAACGGCGGTCAATTTAAGGGATATTTAACCGACAGAGTCGCGGAGGGCGTGAAGAAATTTGGGCATGGATTGGTGATCGGCGGTCTGAAAGACCAGAAACAAGATAGCCCAGGGCAACGCCCGGCGGAAAAGACGATCATAAACCTATGGCGCCCTGAAAGGGCAAAACAAAGGAGATGCCATGGCCCAGTCCTTGGCAAACATCGTCATCCACCTGATCTTCAGCACCAAGGAACGGCGGGCGATGATCCCCAAAGGGGTCCAGACCGATCTATACGCCTATCTTGCTGGCATCCTCCATAATCTCGATGCGCCGGCGATCATCATTGGCGGCACGGAAGAACACGTTCACATTCTCTTCAACCATCCCAAGACCCTAGCCGTGAGCAAGGTGGTGGAGGAAGTGAAGAGGGGGGCTTCCAAATGGATGAAAATGAGAGGTCCTGAGTTCAGTGCCTTTGTCTGGCAAAACGGTTACGGAGCTTTTTCGGTGAGTGAGTCTAACGTTGATGCGGTTAGGGCGTATATTTAGAGGCTGGAAGAGCACCATAAGAAGGTATCGTTCCAGGATGAGCTTCGACGGTTCCTTATTAAAAATATGGCTCTGTGCATTTCAAGGTGGATGATGCCTACCCCTTGAAGCGCCAAGAGTTCCACACGGATTGAACGGATTCGAACGGATTTCACGGATCGGGCCAGGAGATCCGTGCGATCCGTATTCCATCCGTCGGCGTCAATTTCGCCGGTCCCCCGCAAGTCATCGAGATTCGCGATCTTTCCCAAGCCTACGGATGGAAACTGATCTCACGGATCAAGAAATTTCCGGCCATTCCCTGATCCGTGTCATCGCTCCGCCGCCGAAGCAGCTTTGGCGCGCAGGCTGCCGTCTCATCCGTTTTCATCCGTGTAAATTCTTAAACCCCGCCCGAGGATGATCCACTGTCGAGTGCACAGAACTAAAAATATCACTCTTGTCCAAAATAGGCCGTAAGAAAACCGCCAAGACGCCAAGAGCGCCAAGGATCGCCAAGTAAATCATGATGTTTCTTTGCGGCCCGGCAAAGAACAGATCCGGAACGTCGGCCCCAACCGGCTTGGCGAACCGGCCGACGGGAGCGCCAAGCAAGAAACATTCGCACCCAAGCCCTCTTAAAATCGTGTTTAAAAATAATCCTTGGCGCTCTTGGCGTC
>DATKZS010000146.1:0-18267 GCA_035527835.1 bacterium | reverse complement strand
GACGCCAAGAGCGCCAAGGATTATTTTTAAACACGATTTTAAGAGGGCTTGGGTGCGAATGTTTCTTGCTTGGCGCTCCCGTCGGCCGGTTCGCCAAGCCGGTTGGGGCCGACGTTCCGGATCTGTTCTTTGCCGGGCCGCGAAGAAACATCATGATTTACTTGGCGATCCTTGGCGCTCTTGGCGTCTTGGCGGTTTTCTTACGGCCTATTTTGGACAAGAGTGATGAATTATCCCCCTTTTTTTAACTGAGTTATTGCCCTATTAAATAGGTATTACCCAATTCCCGGTTAATCTGCTCACCAAATTGTTTCGTGATCAGATTATCTGATCAGCCTTTGAAACGGAATCAGTGGGAGCAAGTTATTACCCTCTTTATTACCTCTTTTTAAGGTTATTACCCTTTTTCTTCCAAGGGGCGCCGGGCCCGCGGCCCAGGCATTCCACCTTACCGGCTTTTTTAAGATCGCGTAGAACCACCCGGATCATGTCTCGGCTGACGCCGGGACAAACCCGTTCCAAATCGGACAATGAAAACGGGCCGGACATGCCTTGGATCGCGGCCGCGACCAACTCTGTTTTCGACCCTCTGGGCGAGGCCATTTGGCCTGCCCGCTCTTCGAATTCCCGGTAAGCGGCCTTGAGAATAAAAAGAAGGTAGTTTATATAAGGCCAAGGATCGTGCTTTCCCTGATGCCAGCCCTCGGAGCTTTGTTCCAGGGTTTCGTAGTATCGTTCCTTGTTCTGTTCGATCAACCGCTCCAGGCTCACGAAACGGCCGACCTCAAAACCCAGGCGGTAAGCCTGCAGGAGGAGAAGGAGCCTCGAGACCCGGCCATTGCCATCGCGGAAGGGATGGATGCAAAGCAAGTCCAGGTTGAAGGCGGCGAGCACTGCCAGGGGGTGGATCTGGCGCTTCTTTAAACATTCGTCCCATAGCTCGATCAACTCCCTCATCGCCCCTGGGGCATTGGAAGCGGTCACGGTCTTGAACCGCACCCGCGAGCCGCCGTCCGCGAATTTTTCTATGATATCGCCGTTCTTTTCCTTATATTTCCCCGCGTCCCAGATTTCACCGCGGGCCAGGCGGTGGAGTTCCCTGATGGTCGCCTCGGACACGGGAATCTTCCCGCCTTTTTCGTGGATCCATTTCAAGGCCCGGCGGTAGCCGGCGACCTCCTCCTCATTCCGGTCGCGCAGGATGGGCCGGCCGAAGATGATGGTCGCAATACGCTTTTCATCCACTTCAATCCCTTCGATCCGGTTGGACGACACGGCGCTCTCGATCAGCGCATGCTCGCGCAGGGCCTTGAGCCTCTGCGGCGACTGGCGGGTGAACAATTCCTGTTTTCCCTTGGCCTCGCCCAGATCGGCCAGATACCATGAGGTCGCGGCAGGAATATTCTTCACCCGCGAAGAAAATTGTCGAAGGGTCATCATGGGCTAATGTCTCCAGACCCTGTCTCTCGTTCGGGCTTATGTAATAACATCATTGTGAAACTATCCGATAACGGGACGCGAGTGTCAAGAAATAGCAGGAGATTCGGGTAGGAAAAAGTCAAGAGCGCGGGCTTCGAGGACCGAGACCCGCGCTCTCAAGATCCTTTTGAATAAAAGCTACTGGCCCAAGTCCGCGCGCTCGGCGACCTTGAGGCGGTTCAAGGCGCGCTTGAGGGCGGCTTCGGCGCGGGTGATGTCGGTGTCCTGACTGGCGGGGTCGAAGTCGGAGATGCGGCGCTCGGCCCTCTCCCTGGCCGACTCGGCGCGCTTTACGTCTATGTTCTCGGCGAACTCGGCGGACTCGGCCATGACGCGGATGCCGTGGTCCAGCGAGACTTCCATGAATCCACCGGAGACCGCGACCTCGCGTTTCTTGCCGGAATCGGTGAAGCTGAGCGGGCCCGCGTTCAAGAGGGTGATGTAATTGGCGTGTCCGGGCAAAATTTCGACTTCCCCCTCGAAGGCCTTGGCCGTGAGCTCCTCGACCTCGGTGGAGATAAGCCGGCGCACCGGCGTGACCAGGTCCAGTTTTATGGTGTCCATGAACCCCGCTCTCCTTTATTCGGCCGCGGCCAGCGTGTGGGCCTTCTCGATGGCTTCCTCGATGCCGCCCACCATGTAGAAGGCCTGCTCCGGCATGTCGTCGTGCTTGCCCTCGACGATCTCCTTGAAGCCGCGCACCGTGTCCTCGACCTTCACGTACTTGCCCTTTCTTCCGGTGAACTCCTCGGCCACGTGGAAGGGCTGGCTGAGGAAGCGCTGGATCTTGCGCGCCCGCGAAACAATCAGCTTGTCGTCGTCCGAGAGCTCGTCCATGCCCAGGATGGCGATGATGTCCTGGAGGTCTTTATAGCGCTGGAGCACGCGCTGGACATCGCGGGCCACCTTGTAATGCTCCTCCCCCACGACCTCGGGGGTGAGGATGCGGGAGGTCGAGTCGAGCGGGTCAACCGCCGGGTAGATGCCGAGCTCGACGATCTGGCGCGAGAGCACGGTGGTGGCGTCGAGATGGGCGAAGGTGGTGGCGGGCGCGGGGTCGGTGAGGTCGTCGGCGGGCACGTAGATGGCCTGGACCGAGGTGATGGACCCCTTCTTGGTGGAGGTGATGCGTTCCTGGAGCTCGCCCAGGTCCGTGGCCAGGGTTGGCTGATAGCCGACGGCGGAGGGGATGCGGCCCAGAAGCGCGGACACCTCGGAGCCGGCCTGGGTGAAACGGAAGATGTTGTCAATGAAGAGGAGCACGTCCTGGCCTTCCTCGTCGCGGAAGTACTCGGCGGCGGTGAGGGCGGAGAGGCCGACGCGGGCGCGGGCCCCGGGCGGCTCGGTCATCTGGCCGTAGACCAGCGCGGTCTTGGCCAGAACGCCGGACTGCTTCATTTCGTTGTAGAGGTCGTTGCCCTCGCGGGTGCGCTCGCCCACGCCGCCGAACACGGAATAGCCTCCGTGCTGCTTGGCCACGTTGTTGATCATCTCCATGATGATGACGGTCTTGCCCACGCCGGCGCCGCCGAAGAGCCCGATCTTGCCGCCCTTGGCGTAGGGCTCGAGCAGGTCAATGACCTTGACGCCGGTCTCGAACATCTGGACCTTGGTATCCTGGTCGGTGTAGGAGGGAGGCAGGCGGTGGATGGGGTAATACTTGTCGGTCTTGATGGGAGGTCCGTCGTCAATCGGCTTGCCGATCACGTTGATGATCCGGCCCAGGGTGGCCTCGCCGACCGGCATCTTGATGGCGTCGCCGGTGTCCTTAACCTCCATGCCCCGCACCAGGCCGTCGGTGGTGTCCATGGCAATGGTGCGCACGGTGTTCTCGCCCAGGTGCAGCGCCACTTCCAGGACCAGATTCTCGGCCTCGCCGCTGATGCCGGGGTTGGATGCGGTCAGAGCATTGTAGATCGGGGGAATGTCCCCGGCCTTGAACTCCACGTCCACGACAGCTCCGATCACCTGGCTGATTCGTCCGATTCTCATCTGTTACGTCCCTCCCTTAAAGATTTGACGACAAATTCCGTAATTTCATATCAGGGAAATTAACCTTTGAGCGCCTCGGCGCCGCCGATAATTTCCATGAGTTCCTTGGTAATGGCCGCCTGGCGGGCCCGGTTGAACTGCAGGGTCAGCCTGTCAATCATGTCGGACGCGTTCGAGGTGGCCGAGTCCATGGCGGTCATGCGCGCTCCCAGCTCACTGGCCACGGCTTCGAGCATGGCGGAGTAGATCTGGGTGCGGACCTGGCGGGAGAGCAGCACGGCCAGAATCTCCTTGGCCGAGGGCTCATAGATGTAGTCCACCATGGTCGCGGCCTTCTTGTCATCGGTCTCTTCCAACTGGAAGGGCAGGAGCTGGACGATGGTGGGTTTCTGGTTGAGCGCGGACTTGAAGGTGGAGTAAACCACGAACACCGCGTCCACTTCGCCGGAGACGTAGCGCTCGGTGAGCTCGTCGGCGATCTGGCTGGCGAGGCTGAAGCCCACGGTGCGGAGCAGGTTGGTGGTGGCCTTGCGCACGGGCCGGCGGCGGCGCTTGTAATAGTCCTGGGCCTTGCGGCCGAGCACCGAGACCTCGATCTTTTCGTACTTGCCCGTGTTCTCCTTGATGAAGTTCTCGGCCATGCGGATCAGGTTGGCGTTGTAGCCGCCGCACAGGCCGCGGTCGGAGGTGATGAGCAGGAGCTCGACGTTCTTGATCTGGTCGCGGGGCTGAAGCAGCGGATGGTCCTTGTCCTCGACGCGGGAGACCAGGTCGGCGATGGTGGACTTGAGGGCCTGGGAGTAGGGCCGGCCGTTTTCCGCGTTTTCCTGGGCGCGGCGGAGCTTGGCGGCGGACACCATGTACATGGCCTTGGTGATCTGCCGCGTGTTCTTGACCGAGGTGATCCGTTTTCTGATGGTCCGGAGCGTTGCCATGATTTGAGTTCCTTAAGTCTTATTTTTTTTGCCGCAGATGAACGCAGATGAACACAGATAAGAAAAAAACTAATTCCTTTGTTTTATCTGCGTTCATCTGCGGCTCCTCTGAATTCAGCTTAGAATTTCCCGCTCACGCCTGGAACTGTTCCTTGAACTCGTCGAGGGCCTTTTTGAGCTTTGCTTCCAGGGCTTCCTCGATTTTCTTTTTCTCCTTGATCTCCTTGAGCATGTCGGCGTGCTTTGATCCCATGTAGGCGAAGAGCTCGGTCTCGTATTTATTGATGGCCTCGACCGGGAGCGTATCCACGAATCCGTTGGTTCCGGCGAAGATGATGAGGACCTGGCGCTCGATTGGATACGGGGCGTACTGGGGCTGCTTCAAGATCTCGACCATGCGCTCGCCGCGGGCGAGCATGGCCTGAGTGGACTTGTCGAGGTCGGAGCCGAACTGGGCGAAGGCCTGCATTTCGCGGTACTGGGCGAGGTCGAGCCGGAGCGATCCGGCGACCTGTTTCATGGCCTTGATCTGGGCGTTTCCACCGACGCGGGAGACGGATAGTCCGACGTTGACGGCGGGCCGGACGCCGGAGTAGAAGAGGTCGGCTTCGAGGTAGATCTGGCCGTCGGTGATGGAGATGACGTTGGTGGGGATGTAGGCGGAGACGTCCCCGGCCTGGGTCTCGATCACGGGCAGGGCGGTGAGTGAGCCTCCGCCGTGTTTTTCGTTCATCTTGGCGGCGCGCTCCAGGAGCCGGGAATGGAGGTAGAAGACGTCTCCGGGATAGGCCTCGCGTCCGGGCGGCCGGCGGAGCAGCAGCGAGATCTGGCGGTAGGCCACGGCGTGCTTGGACAGGTCGTCGTAGATGCACAGCGCGTGGCGGCCGGTGTCGCGGAAGTACTCGCCCATGGTGCAGCCGGCGAAGGGGGCGATGAAGAGCAGCGGCGCGGGCTCGGAGGCGGAGGCGGAGATGACGGTGGTGTATTCCATGGCGCCCATTTCCTCGAGCTTGGCCACCACGCGGGCCACGGTGGACTGCTTCTGGCCGATGGCCACGTAGAAGCAGAACACGTCGAGTCCCTTCTGGTTGATGATGGTGTCCACGGCCAGCGCGGTCTTGCCGGTGCCGCGGTCGCCGATGATCAGCTCGCGCGGGCCGCGGCCGATGGGGATCATGGAGTCAATGGCCTTGATCCCGGTCTGCAGCGGCTCCTTCACCGGCTCGCGCACGATGATGCCGGGGGCCTTCAATTCGATGCGCCGGAATTCCTTGGTTTCAATGGGGCCCTTGCCGTCAATGGGCTGGCCCAGCGGGTTGATGACGCGGCCGATCACGGCCTCGCCGACCGGGACCTCGGCGATCCGGCCGGTGCGCTTCACGATGTCGCCCTCTTTCACGTGGAAGGTCTCGCCGAAGATGGCGATGCCCACGTTGTCCTCCTCCAGGTTGAGGGCCATGCCGAAGAGGTCGCCGGGGAACTCGATCAGCTCGCCCGCCTGGCACTTGTCCAGGCCGTAAACCTTGGCGATGCCGTCGCCCACCGAGAGCACCGTCCCGGTCTCGGCGACCTCCACCTTCTTCTCATAGTCCTGTATCTGCTGCTTGATGATCCTGCTGATCTCTTCCGCCCTGATTCCAGCCATTGCTTTCCTCCTTAAGAAAGTAGGTAGTAGATAGTAGATGGTAGGTAGGGGGTGGGCGATGGGTCTGGACCAACTCGACCTGATGCCGCTTCAGACGTTACCTTAAGCAAGGTCTTGATCTTAAACCCTATCTACTACCTGCTACCTACTATCTACTATTCCGTTTTCAGCTTTTCCTCCATGGCCCGAAGCTGGGTCCGGACCGATCCGTCGAGGAGCTTGCCCGCGACCCGGGCCACCACTCCGCCGATCAGCTCGGGGTCCACTTCCACGTCCATGATCACCTGCTTGCCCGTGAGCTTCATGAGCGCGGCCTTGATCCGTTCCTCGCCGGCGTCCGACACCGGGGCCGCCACGGTCACGCCGGCCCGCACCTTGCCCTCGGCCTCGTCGGCCAGGTCGCGGAAGGCCTCCGTTATCTGCGAGAGGTACGCGAGCCGCCCCTTCTGGCTGAGCAGCTTCAAGAACCGCACCATGACCTCGGAAAAGCCGGCCATCTTTGCGATCTGCTCGACGATCTTCTCCCGCTGGTCCTTGCCCACGATGGGGGCCGTAAGCACGAGCTTCAGCGACGGGTTCGCCTCCGCCATCTCGGTAAGCTCGATCAGCTCCCGGCCCAGGCGCTCGTAAGTCCCCTGCTCCCGCCCGATCTCCATCAAGGCCCGGGCATACCTTCTCGCCAGACTGCCTCTGATCACGACCGTTGCTCCTGTATCTTGCCCAAGTATTCATCGAGCAGGCGGCCCCGATCGTCATCGGTGATCACCTGCCGGATCACTTGCTCCGCCATCTTCACCGCCAGCCGCGCCGCTTCCTCCCTAAGCTTGTACTGCGCCATCACCAGCTCCTGCTTCACGGTGAACTCCGCCTCGTTCTGAATGCGCTGGGCCTGGGTCCTGGCCTCGCCGATCAGCCGCGCCTTTTCGGCCTGGCCCTGCTTCACCATCTCGTCCCGGAGCGCCGCGATCCGCTGCTCCAGCCCGGCCAGCTTGTCCTCGTATTCCCGGCGCAGGGCCTCGGCATCGGCGCGGGCCTTGGCCGCTTCCTCCATGGCCTTCGCCAGCTCCTCGCGCTGCTTCTTGAAGTTCTGGTTCACCGGGTCCTTGGCAAAGTGCCACAGGATGGTGACCAGGATCAGAAAATTGGGAAGGCTCCAGGCGGTGGCGAGCGGCATGTTGACGACCGGACTCATGGACGCGGCCAGCTTGACCTTGCCGCCCAGATGCTGCCTGGCGTTCGTAAGACGCGCGACCTCCTCATTGAGTTCGGCGGCCTTGTGGGTATCGTTCTTTTCCAGGGCTTCCTCGAGCTCGGCCTGGGCCGCTTCCAGCTCGTTGGGCACGGCCGCGACCATGTGGCAGACGTCGTGGCCGCCATGCTCTGCTCCCTGGCTGAGCCCGCTCTCCTCGGCCCAGGCCTCGCAGGCGTGCTCCATCTTGGGGGCCATCGAGTAAATAATTATGCCGTAAAGCACCCAGCCGAGAAGGAACAAGACCACGATCAGCTTGAAGGCCCCGCTGCCGAAGAAACTTTTCTTTTCACCGTCCGCCATGTCTTTTCCCCTTGATAAAGGCGCTTAATGCTTTCCTGCCATGCCGGGCTTTGGAGTGCGGCGGTTGCACCGCTGCAAGCGGCACGACGCCGCTTTCATTGGCGCCGAATCCTCCGCAAACTTTAAGCTCTGTTGCCCTCCATCGAGATCAATGAAAGCGCCGTCATGCCGGCGCAAAACAGGTCACACGGAGCGGCCGAGGATTCGGACCGCGATGTCCTTGCCCAGGGCCTGGGTCTCGGCGCGCAGGCCGGCCTGGGCGTCCTGGTACTCGGCCGCGATCTTTTCCTTGACCTCCGCCACCAGGTCGCCGGCCTTTTCGCGCGCGGCCTTGATGAGCTTGTCCTCCTCCGCCTCGGCCTCGCGGCGGGCGGAGTCCTTGAGCTTCAGCGAGTCCTTCCTGGCGGCGTCCATCCGCGCGGTGTAATCGGCGCGCATGGTCTTGGCGGAGGCCTCCGCCTTTTCCGCGGCCTCGCGGTTGCCATCCACCCGGTCCTTCCTCCCGTCCAGGACGCGGAGAACCGGCTTTAACAGGAGCTGGTTCAGGATGATGACTATAAGCAGGAAAAAGCCCATGTGAATGAGCATGGTCCAGATGTTTACATTGATCACTGTAAAACCCCCTCGTCACTCATTAACAAGGCCGGAGCAGGAGCGCCGCATCTTAAGGCCTCGGTATGTATCGCTTTCCACGTAATGAACAAACAGCCGGATTGTTGAAACATCTCGTCAGAGTCCGGCATTCTACAACATTTCAATTTCCAATGCAAGCACTTTTCTCGCCTAACCCGGCGGTTACGCATTAAAATTTTTTAATGATCCGAGGCCCTTCCAAAAACATGGACAGATAAATTAGCCACAGATGAACGCAGATGAACGCAGATAAAAATATATGATTAATTTTTCTCTTATCTGCGTTTATCTGCGTTCATCTGCGGCTCCTAAAAAACTCACCTCAACTAGTCTCAGGGGCTTTTCATTCACTCTTACCGGAAGAAGATCAGGGTCAAGACAATGAATGTCGGGATGAGGATGCCGACTGACCATGCCATGTATCCGAAGAATGAGGGCATCTTGACCTTGTTTTCCTCGGCGATGGACTTGACCATGAAGTTGGGCGCGTTACCGATGTAGGTATTGGCTCCCATGAACACTGCCCCCGCGGAGATGGCTATGAGGGAAACCTGCTTGATTTCGCCGGCGTGCAAGGTGACCTTGGCCATGCCCTCCGGCACCGGCTGTCCCATGCCCAGGGACAGATAGGTGAGGTAGGTGGGGGCGTTGTCCAGGAAGCTCGAGAGGATGCCGGTGGCCCAGAAGAAGTGCCACGGCTTCTGCACCGGCGCCGATGGTCCCCAGATGTTGAGCAGGATGAGCGCCGGGATCATGGTGATGAAGATGCCCAGGAACAGGACCGCGACCTCGATGATCGGGTTCCAGGTGAAGTTCTGGGCCTTTCGGTACTCGATCTTGGTGACCTTCCAGGAGACATAAGTGAGCAGCAGCATGATGGCCTCGCGGACGGGGATCCACTCGACCACGCTCTCTTCGAGGTGGAGGTGTTCTTTCATGAGCTCGGCCATGTCCGGATAAAAGTAGATGGAGAGGACCACGCCGAGCAGGAACAGGAAGTTGATCGCGCCCTTGAGCTTGAGGGGCTGGATGGCCTCGGCGTCCCATTCCTTGGCGGCCTCCGATTCCTTGCGCCAGAAGTAGGTATCAATGGCGAAGTAGAGCACGAGGAGGAAGGCGCAGGTGGGCAGCCACAGGTGCCACAGCCGGAAGGTCCAGGTAAAGGGCACTCCGCGCAGGTAGCCCAGGAACAGGGGCGGGTCGCCGAGCGGGGTAAGCGAGCCGCCGATGTTGGCGACCAGGAAGATGAAGAAAATGACCGTGTGCATGACGTACCTGCGCTCGGAGTTGGATGAGAGGACCGGCCGGATCAGGAGCATGGCCGCGCCGGTGGTCCCGATGAAGCTGGCCAGCACGGCGCCGATGGTGAGAAACGTGGTGTTGTTCTTGGGCGTGGCCCTGACGTCGCCGGAGAGCCAGATGCCCCCGGAGATAGCGAAGAGGCTGAGCAGCAGGATCAGGAACTGCTCGTACTCGTGGAGGCTGTGGATCAGCGCCATGCCGTCGTGGGAAACCACGTAAATGCCCACGGGGATGCCGAGGATGGCGGTGACGATGCCCTTGTTCTGGTTGTGCTCCCACCAGTGGGGCTCGGCCAGCGGGATGATGGCGATGCACAGGAGCATGATCACGAACCCGCCCACGCTCCACAGCGGCGGCTTCCACTGGTGCGTCTCGGCCTGGCCTTCATGCTCGGCCCCGGGCGCGGCCTGGGCCTTCCGGCCCGGCAGCTCGGCCGGCGACATGGGCCGGTAATGGCCCTTGCCCACCTGTTCGCCCGCGCCGGGAGCGCCCCCCATCGCCGGCTGCTCGGCGGCCGGGCCTTTGGGGGCCGCCTCCCGTGCCAAGGCGGCGCGCGGCAATATCAAGATCAGGGCCAGGAACAGCAGTGCGGAGGCGAGACATGCCAGGAGCCGTTGGTAGGCCGGGTCTTGAGCGGGGCACTTCATGAACTACTCCTCCCAGGTGTCAAGCGTCGCACATCAATTGACAAGCTTCTTCACTTTCCGGATTCATTGGAGCGGTGCGTGTTGCGCGTAGAGCGTAGAGCGCAGGGCGCAGGGCGTGAAAGACCGTTGCTTGGGCGCTGATTTGATTTACGCCATTCGTCCTTCGCTCTACGCTCTATGCTCTACGCAGTCCGCGTCGCACATATTTTCTATTCTCCATCGCGAAGAACCAGTGACCGAAGACGATATCGGCCGGGCCATCCCGATTATTTGGCCGCGGCGTTCTTGTCCTTGTCCGCGGGTATGGCCTGTTCAGGGCCCCATACCGCCTTTGGCTTGTCGGCGGGCTTCTGGCCTTCCTTGGACATCTGGCTGTGGCCGTCAAAGATCACGCCCTCCTGGACCACCAGGATGGGGGTTTCGACGTTGCCGAAGAGCTTGGCCGGCGCGTGCAGCTCGACCCGGGTCTTGGACTTGACGTTGCCGCGCAGCTCGCCGCTGATCACGGCGGAGTTGACGAATACGTCTCCTTCAATGTTGGCGGACTCGCCCACGATCAGGGTCCCCTCGGAATGGACCTCGCCCTTGAACTTGCCGTCAATCCGGACCGTGCCCTCGAACCGGAGCTTGCCCTCGAACTCGCTGCCCTTGCCCAGGATCGCCTTGACGTCGCCGGGCGCACTATTCGGTGTAGCCATGACTTCCCCCTTTTTCCCTAACATTTCCGCACCCCCAGTTGAGCCGATTTTTCGTTCGGGACCACTGGTCTCAACCGCAGATCCTTCGGTAGATCCGGTCGAGGTCTTCTGCCGTGTAAAACTGAATTTCAATCCGGCCCCCCTTCTTCGATTTGACGATCTTTACCTTGGTCCCCAATTCCCGGAGCAGCCGCTCCTCCATCGCTCTTATGTCAACGTCGCCGCGCGGCGCTTTAACACTCTTGGCCGGGGCCTTCCCCGGGCCGGCCTTGGCCAGGCGCTCGGCCTCCCTGACGCTGATGCCGTCTTTGACCGCCGCGTCCCGGATCCGCCGCATTTGCGCTTGGGTCCCCGCCATCAGCATGGCCCGGGCGTGGCCCGCGGTGATCCGGCCCTCGGCCAGGTCGTTCTTGATGTCCTCCGGCAGGTTCAAGAGCCGGAGCGCATTGGCCACCGTGGCCCGGTCCTTGCCCACCCGCCGGCTCAACTCCTCCTGGGTATAACCGAACTCCGTGAGCAGCCTCCGGTACGCCTGTGCTTCCTCCAACGGACCCAGGTCCTCCCGCTGAAGGTTCTCGACCAGCGAGAGCTCCAGAGCGCTCTTGTCGTCAACGTCCCTTACCAGCGCCGGCACCGTCTCAAGGCCCGCAACCTTGGCCGCCTTGAGCCGCCGCTCGCCCGCGATCAGCTCATACCCGCCCTTGGCCCTGGGCCTCACCACCAGCGGCTGCAGGATGCCCTGGGCCTTGATGGACTCGCTGAGCTCCTTGATCGCGGCCTCGGGAAAGCGCTGGCGCGGCTGGAAAGGACTCGGGCTGATCCGGCCCAGCTCGATTTGGATGAGCCCACCGCCCGCCGGCTCCAGCCCCTCCGCGCCGCCCGCCGGGATCAGCGCGTCCAGGCCGCGGCCCAGGGCCTTACGCGCCATGATGGGCCGCTCCCGTGCTCTTCACGAGCCCGTCCCGTACCAGCATCTCATCGGCCAGGGCCATGTACGCCGCCGCGCCCGCGCAGTTCAGGTCGTAGAGGATGATGGGCAGGCCGTGGCTCGGGGCCTCCCCCAGCCGCACGTTGCGCGGGACCACCGCCTTGAAAACCTTGTCCGCGAAATGCTTCATCACCTCGTCCCGCACCTGGCGCGACAGGTTGTTCCGCGCGTCGTACATCGTAAGAATGATGCCTTCCATCCGGAGCGCCGGGTTCAGCCGCTCGCGCACCAGCCCGAGCGTCTTCAAGAGCCGGCCCAGGCCCTCCAGCGCGTAATATTCGCATTGCAGCGGGATCAGCACCCGCTCGCAAGCGGCGAGCGCGTTCAGGGTCAGAATCGAGAGCGACGGCGGACAGTCCAGGAACACGTAATCATAACCGCGGGGCGCGTCGCCGATCGCTTCTTTAAGCCGATACTCCCTCTTGGGGAGGTCAAGGAGCTCAATCTCCGCTCCGGCCAGGTCCGTGTCGGACGGCACCACGAACAGGCCCTCCGGCCGGGCCGGAACCGCCGCGGCCTGAAGGTCGCACTCGCCCAGCAGGGCGTGATAGATGGTGTCGCGGGGCTCCTTCTCCGCGAGCACGCCGGCGAGCCCGCTGGTGGCGTTGGCCTGGGGATCGAGGTCAACCAGCAGCACCCGGCGGCCCAGGTCCGCGAGACACGCCGCCAGGTTCACCGCCGTGGTGGTCTTGCCCACACCACCCTTCTGGTTGGCTATGCAGATAACACGACCCATGACCGCGAACAAAAATCACCCTTGCCCCCCTCCGACCAAAGAGGGATTTTTATTATAAAGAAGATGGGGGGGGATTACAAGTTCAAGCGGAAACAAGAGCGGAGGGCTATACGCCCACAAGTCGTTGATTGGCAACGGTCTGGTGGTTGTAGTAGAAAGGCAACCATATTATAATACAAGATTGATAGGGAGTAGGGATTGCATATTCAGAAGCAGATTGATTATTGGCGGCAAAGCGGCCAAAAGGATTTCGAGGTCGCGGGCATTATTATGGAAAAGGGGCATTTCCTGCATGCCATGTTTTTTGCGGAGTTGGCCCTGGAGAAGATGCTTAAAGCCCACGTTGTGGCCGCGACCGGCGAAGTGCCTCCCAAAAGCCACGACCTGCTGCGTCTTGCTGGGCTGGCCCTAATCGCCCTTTCGGATGAGAAGCGGTTATTCCTGGCTCGGATGCAGCAATATTGCTTGGAAGGAAGGTATCCTGAAAATTTGGATGCAATGCCCTCCCGCGAAGAAGCGGAGAAGGCCTTCAAGGACTGCGGGGAGACCCTGTCATGGTTGAACAGTCTATTCAAATAGCGGTGAGGAGATACATCGAGGCAGCCCGGGCTGCGGGCTTCCACGTCCGTCGCGCGGTCCTCTTCGGCTCCCATGCCCGTGGAGCGGGCAACGAATGGAGCGACATTGACCTGGTCGTAATCGCGCCGGAGCTGGACGGTCCCACCGACCGGCGGCTTGTCTCCAAGCTCTGGGAGTTGCGTGCTTTCACCGATTCGCGCATCGAGCCTATTCCCTGTGGCGAACGGGAATGGGACAGCGACGGCGACAGGCCCATCCTGGAAATAGCCCGGAGAGAAGGGATTATCATTACCCCAGAGTCATTAATGCAATAGACGTGGAGAAGGATGAATGAATAAGGCTCGCATGGATATTCCGCAGGCCGAGATCGCGGCGTTTTGCGGGAAGTGGAAGATCGCGGAGCTCGCGCTGTTCGGCTCGGTGCTGCGGGAGGATTTCCGCGAGGACAGCGACGTGGGCGTGCTGGTGAGCTTTGCGCCGGATTCGCGTTGGAGCTTGATGGACCTGGTGCGGATGGAGGAGGAGCTGGGAGTCATCCTGGGGCGGAAGGTTGATCTGGTGGAGCGCAAGTCGGTGGAGATAAGCGAGAACTACATCCGGTGCCGGCACGTTTTATCATCTCTGGATTCGGTATACCCATAAGGCTCTAATTACTTCATCATAATTTGCCCTCTCGCAGCAGCCTCGCTTTTATCATATACTTTATTTTCATGAAACCCGCCCATGAATATCTGGCCGGCTCTGTCATTATTGCCGCCTTTATCGCGCTGGCGTTGACCAGCGCGGCCCGGAAGAGCGCGACGGTGGATGAGTTCGCGCATTTGCCGGCCGGGTTGTATGCGTTGCGGACCGGGGATTTTTCGCTGTACGGCAAGACGCCTCCGGTCGGGCGCATGATCGCGGTCCTGCCCGCGCTGGCGCTGGGGCCCAGGATGCCTGACTTGTCACGCGTCCCGGAGTCGTCATGGCGGCCGTGGATTTACGGCACGGCGTTCATGCGCGTAAACGGCGCGGCCTACGGCCGGGTCCTGTTCGCGGCGCGGCTGATGGCGGTGCTGGCGGGCGCGGTGGTCTGCCTGCTGGTGTGGCTTTACTCGCGGCGGCTTTGGGGCGGCCCGGGCGGGCTTATCAGCCTCATCGCCTGCGCGCTCTCGCCCACGCTGATCGCCCACTCCCGGCTCGTTACCGTTGACGTCATGGCCGCGCTGTTCACGCTGCTTTTCGTCCTGGCCCTCCTGTCTTTTCTCAAGCGCCCTTCCGCTTTGCGCTCCGCCATCATGGGAGCCGCGCTCGGGCTCGCGGTGCTCTGCAAGTTCACCCTGCTCTTTTTCGCGCCGTTCGCGTTGCTGGCGCCCGTCGCGGCTTATTCCATCAACCATTCACGGCGCGGGCCGCATATCCTTGGTTACTCCGTGGCCGCGCACACCGGGACCGTTATTATTGCCGGCTGGCTCGCGCTGACCGCCGGATACCTTGGCAAGGACGTGGGATTGCACCGGGACGCGGTCTTCGCCAGCAAGGACATGCAAATACTTGCCCCGGCCCTGCATCTCGCGCCCCTGCCCGCTGAGTTCCTGGCCGGCCTCGACGCGCAGCTCTTCGACGCGGAGTCAGGCGAGTTCTTGCAGGGCAATTACCTGTTGGGCCGCTGGTACACGGGCAGCCGGTGGTATTACTTCCCGGCGGCGATTCTGTTTAAGCAGCCGGTCTATGCGCTGGCGTTGTTCCTGTTCGCGGCGGCGCTCACCTTGCGGCGGCGGCCGTGGGGGGAAGAGGCGCTCTTGCTGTTCATGGCGGGCGCGTATTTTTTGTTCGCGTGTTTTTTCGGGTCGCTGCAGATCGGGGTGCGGCACCTGCTGCCGGTTTTCCCTCTGGGTTTTATCATCATGGGAAGACTGGGGCCGCCGGCCTTTCCCGAGGGGCCGCCGCCGGGTGATGGGGATGAAGCCGCGCCGGTCCAGGGGAAAAGAGGGCCGCGGCGGGCGCTCCGGCTGGTCCTGGGGCTGGCGCTGGCGTGGGCAATGATTGACCAGGTCATGATCTGGCCGGATTACCTCGCCTATTTCAGCCCGCTGGCGGGAGGGCCCGCGAACGGGTACAAGACGCTGCTCGATTCCAACCTCGATTGGGGCCAGGACCTGCCCGGCCTGAAAAAATGGATGGACCAAAACAACGTGCCCCGCGTTGACCTCATGTACTTCGGACACGACGACCCGGCCCGCTTCAACATCGCCTATGACCTGCCGTCGGCGTCTTCCCCGAATAAATACCTCGCCGTCAGCGCCGATTACCTCATGGGCATGATGTACCCCATGACCTACAATCCGCAGGGCCGCGAGCAAATGGAAGCCCTGCTCAAGCGGGTGGAGAATTACCGGACGCGAAAACCCGCGGCCATGATCGGGTACTCCATCCTGGTTTATAATAAGTGACCCGGCAGCCACGTGACCATGAACGCGAAGCCAAATAATTCCGGGAACGATGCGAGTCAAGCCGCGGACGTCCGCGTCCTCGGCCTCTCCCTGGACCCGCGTCTCGCGCTCCTCGCCATCTTCCTCGTCGCCCTTGGCCTGCGGCTCCTGTATCTTTACCTCTACAGCGGCCACGTCTTTTTCCGCGAGCTGGTGGTGGACGAGGCCGCGTACGATGAATGGGCCCGGCGGATCGCCGCCGGCGACTGGCTGGGCTCGAAGCCGTTTTACCAGGACCCGCTTTATCCTTACCTCCTGGCCGTGCTTTACCGCGTATTCGGCCGGAACCTCACCCTGATCTACGTGCTGCAGGCCGTGCTCTCGTCGCTATGCGTGCTGCCCATGTACGGGACCGGGCGCCGGCTGTTCGATGACCGGCGGGTGGGCCTCTTGGCCGCGCTGTTCTGGGCCACGTACAAGGTATCGTTCTTTTTCGAGGGCCAGATCGAGAAAACGGGGCCGGGCACGGCGCTGGTCATCGTCGCGCTGTGGCTTCTCGCCGTGGCGCGCGACCGGCCGAAGATCGCTTATGCGCTCCTGGCCGGGTTTGCCTGGGGCCTTGGCTGCCTGTACCGCGGCAACTTCCTGGCGGTTGCGCCGGTGCTGTTCGTCTGGCTGGCCTGGACGCTGTGGCGGCGGATGGGCAAGGCCGCGGCCGGGCCGCTGGCGGCGTTCGCGCTGGGCTGCGCGCTCATGCCGGGCGCAAGCGCGGTTCGGAACTACTCGGTCTCGGGCGAGCTGATCCTGACCACGGCGCAGGGCGGCGTGAACTTTTACGTGGGCAACTTCCGCAAAAACATCTGGGGCACTGGAGTGGACCCGCCGTTCGCGCGGCGCACGCCGGTGTTCGAGGAGTCGGACTTTTCCAAAGAGGCCCGGCGCTTGACCGGCCGCGAGCTCGGCCCCTCCGCGCTCGACCGGTTCTGGTATCGGCAGGGCCTCATCGAGATCGCGGCCGATCCGGGGCTGTTTATCACGCGTCTCGGGCGCAAGGCCTTGCTGATCCTGAACGCCCACGAGGTCTCGGACAACCTGAACTACTATTTTTTCCGCGAGCACGTGGCGGGCCTGCTCAAGTGGCCGCTGCCGGCGTTCTGGCTGGCCGGGCCGTTCGGGCTCGCGGGCATGGCGCTGGCGCTCAAGCGCAAAAAGGGCGGGATGCTCGCGCTCTACGTCGGGGCCTACTCGCTTACATTGCTCGCCTTCTACGTGGTGGGCCGCTACCGCCTGCCGCTGGTGCCGCCGCTCCTGTTGTTCGCGGCCTATGGCATGGTCGCCGTGCTTGAATCGCTCCGGCCGCTTGACAAAAAAGCGATCATTATTTATTGCCTGGTGCTGGCGGCGGCGGGGGCGCTCGGGTTCCCGGAGTGGCGCCGTCCGGCTTACGATGATTCGTGGCAGAAGATGGGCCACGCCTACGAGAACGAAGAGCGGTGGGCGGAGGCCATCGCCTGCTACGAAAAAGCGCTGGCGATCAATCCGCGGATGGGCCAGGCGTGGCTGGGCCTGGGCCTGGCGCTCACGCACAGGAGACGGTCCGCGGACGCGCTGGCCGCGTTCAGGAACGCCGCGGACGCGGACCCGGGGTTCGCTCCCGGCCGTTACCTGCTCGGCCTCTCCCTGCAAAAGAACGGGCTCGACAGGGAGGCCCGGAAAGAATACCAGCGCGCGCTCGAGCTCGATCCGGATTTGCGGGAGGCGAGGACTGCGCTGGAGCGGCTGGGCCGCAACGGAGCCGGCCCGATCCCCTGACCGGGGAGTTCAGCGGCGAAGCATTAACCGCCAAGGCGCCAAGACGCCAAGAAGAAATATTTTTCTTTTTTTATTCTTGGCGTCTTGGCGCCTTGGCGGTTTACTTCTGCTGAATTTTTTGATGGGCTTTCAGGGGCTAACGACCGGGCCTACCATTTTTCCTGTGCCACCAGGGAGAGGATGCGGTAGAGGTGTTTGATGAGCTTTTCCTTGTCGTCCACCGGTCCCAGGGTGGCGTACTTGGCGGGGGCCAGGAAGCGGATGACCTTCTTGAAGGTGTCGTCGCAGGGCTTGTTGGTGAGGAAGAGGACGGGGATGAGATCGTGTTCCGGATAGGTGCGCTCCAGGGCCCGGAGCCCGATGGCGGCGTTGATGCCGTTGAGGAAGGGCATGGGCACGTCGGTCACGACGAGCTCGATCTGGCCGTCGCCGTTAGACTTGAGCGCGTTGATCACGGCGATGATCATCTCCTCGCCGTTCTGCGCGGGGATCACCTCGCGGGCGAGGTGCTTCTCGACCATCTTGTCCACCACCAGCTCGCGGATGCTGGGCGTATAGCCCGCCACGATGATCCGGTCCATCCCCGGGATGGAGATGGACTCGTCAACAAAGCTGACCTCGTCCAGCGACAGCGACTTGTCCCGCGGCGCGGCGGAGAGGGAGCCTTCATCAATCACGGCCCCGCAGATGGTGCACCGCGGCACGATGCCCTTGCCCTGGGCCGCGGGCGCCAGCACCGCCTCCACCTCCACCTGGCAGCTCGGACAGAATAATTTTTTGGTCACCTTGGCCATTTCAATCCTATAGTATAATGTACCACGGAATAGGTGTCAAAAGGCGGCCGCAGCGGTGAATCTT
>DATKZS010000145.1:0-16133 GCA_035527835.1 bacterium | reverse complement strand
GGTCCTCAAAATAAAGTTGGTTTTGGGGGGAAACTCCGCTTCGGGCTACGCCCTCCGCTCCGTTTCCCCCCAACTCAAACTGTAACCCATGTGCCTGGCATGAACTGTTACCCATGTTCGAGGTTGATCAGAATGACGCGCCGTTGGCGCTGAAAAAGGATCTCTTCACTGCGGGAATTAGTCTAGATGTTTTTACTCCCCGTATCCATACTCATTATCTTCCGCTTTTCCCTTGAACAGGACATAGACCCAGGTCTGATAGGCGATGATGATTGGGACCAGGACCAGGACCACGCCGAGCATGATTTTCAGGGTGAGGGGCGATGACGCGGCCATGGCGGCGGTGACGGTGAATTCAGGGTCAAGGGACGACGGGACCATGGCCGGGTAAATTCCGGCCAGCCCGAAGAAGGTGCCGGAAACGATGAAGACACAGGAGGCGGCGAATGCGCGCAGCCACTTTTCCTTGGCCATGAACACGCGGGCCATGACCAGCGCGATGAGGTTGACGAGGGGGATGATGAATAAGTATGGCCGGTGCAGGTAGCCCTGCCAGATGTTGGTGGCGAAGGCGGTGAAGATGTCAAAGGCCACGGCGATCAGCGCGAGGGCGATCCATACTGACTTGGCCCACTGCCTGGCGCGGGCCTGAACTTCACCCCCGGTCTTCACCGCGAGCCAGATCATGCCGTGCTCCATTGCGAAGGCCAGGAACAGGGCGGCGCCGATAATGGCGTAAGGGTTCAAGAGCGGCAGGATGGCGCCCTGCGGCGGGTGCTCGCGGTCTAACGGGAGGCCGTGGAAGATGTTGGCGAAGGCGGCGCCGAACAGGAGCGGCGCGAGGATGCTGGTGGCGGTGAGGACGAGGTCCCACGCGCGCTTGCCGGCCTGGCTCTCGGTCTCGCCCCGGAGCCCGAGCGCGGCGCCGCGCAGGATCAGGGTGAACAGGAGCAGCATGAACGCGCTGTAAAGCCCGCTGAACATCACGCCGAAGGTCAGCGGGAAGGCGGCGAAGGTGACGCCGCCGGCGGCGATGAGCCAGACCTCGTTGCCGTCCCAGAAGGGCCCGATGGCGTTGTGGACGATGGCCCGCTCGCGGGCGTTTTTGGCGGCCACGGGCAGAAGCGCTCCCGCGCCCAGGTCAAAGCCGTCGAGCATGAAGTAAACGGCCCAGAGCAGCGCCCAGAGCATGAACCAGATAGTGATCAGCATGGCTTAAGGCCCCCCCGTTGGCGCAGCGGCCGCCGGGCCGGGCCCTCTCCGGGCGTATTTAAAGAGCAGGAAAAAATCCACGATGCCGAGGGCGGAGAAAATCAGGATGAAGCCGATGAACGACGCCGCGGCCTGGTGCGGCGCGATGGCGGCGGATCCGTCGGAGACCCGGAGCACGTTATAGACCAGCCACGGCTGCCGGCCGACCTCGGCCACCACCCAGCCCAGCTCGATGGCCACGTACGGCAGCGGGATGGAGAGCACGAAGACCCAGAGCAGCCACGGATAGCGCTCGTACCATTTCGTAAAGAAGAGCAGCATCTTGACTCCCGGGACCTTCAGGAGCGCCGATCCGGGGAGCACGTAGACGACGGCGGCGGCGGCCAGGGCGATGAAGAAGAAGCCGAGCCCGACCATGATGCGGAAGGACAGGAACACGGGGAGTACCGGCGGCCGGTCCTCCCGCGCCCACTCCTTGAGGCCCATGACCGTGTGGTGGTAGTCGTGAAAGGCGAGCAGGCTGAGTCCGCCCGGTATGCCGCCGATCTCGAAGCGGTTGCGCTCGTTGTTCTCATCGGGGATGAGCAAGAGGTACTGGGTCGCGCTCGGGGTGGTCTCCCACAATGACTCCATGGCCGCGAACTTGGCGGGCTGGTACTGTGCCACCACGATGCCGTTCTGGTCGCCCTCGAAGGCCACCAACAGCGACGAGAACAGGGCGAAGTATGCGGCGATGCGGAAGGACCGGGTGAAGAAGTCGGTGTTCTGCTTCCTGATCAGGTGATAGGCGCTCACGCCGAGCACGAAAAATCCCGAGAGGGCGAACGCGCCGGAGACGACGTGGAGCAAGTCAACGATTAAGAAGTACTGGGTGATGACGTGGATGAAGTCGGTGAGCTCGGCCCTTCCATTCCTGACCGCGTAGCCTACCGGGTGCTGCATCCAGGAGTTGGCGGCCATGATCCAGTAGGCGGAGACGGTGGAGGCCCCGGCCACCAGCCAGATGCAGAGGGCGTGGAGGCGGGGCGAGATGCGTTTCCAGCCGAAGATCCACACGGCCAGGAAAGTGGACTCGAGGAAAAACGAGGCCGTGGCCTCGATCGCCAGCAGCGGACCGAACACGTCGCCCACGTAGGCGGAGAAGCGCGGCCAGTTGGTCCCGAACTGGAACTCGAGGGCGATCCCGGAGACCACGCCCACGGCGAAGTTGATGATGAACAGCCGGCCCCAGAAGCGGGCCATGTCCTTGTAAACCTCGTTCCCGGTGCGCACGTAAATGGTCTCCATGATCGCGACGATCACGGACAGGCCCAGGGTGAGCGGCACGAACAGGAAATGGAACATGGCCGTGAACCCGAACTGCAATCTTGATAGCAACAGCGCGTCCATGGGGCCTTTACTCCTTCTTTAATGGCCTCGATATTTAGCGTTACCCATGCGGTGGTCCCGACACTCCTGTCGGGCGACTTGGCGGGACAAGAGTGTCCCGCCTACCTTGCCTCTCGGCCCAGCCGCTCCAGGGCGGTGGCGGCGAGATCGCGCAGCTCATGGTCCGGCCCGTCCATCATCCTGGCGAGCAACGGCGCGGCGTCGGCCACGAGCCCGGGATGTTTTTGCGCGAGCCGTCCGATGCCCCAGACCGCTCCGCGCATGAGTCGTTCGTTGTTAAGATGGAGTCCGCCGGGCGTGATGAAGGAGACGAGGACGTGGGCGAACTCCCGGGCCATGACGTCGTGATTCGCCATGATCTCGGCCATGGCCTCCGGCGTCCCGAGGGGGCAGCCTCCGGAGTCCTCGTTCAGGTTCCAGATCTGGCGCCGCATCAGGTCGCGGGCCGCGTCGAGGTTCTCGTCGGCCATGGCCGCGGCGACCCGGCCCACGGCGGCGACCAGCCGGCCCTTGACCTTCTCATCTCCGGCCATGAGCTCGGCGAGCAGCGCCTTGATCACGGGCCGGCGCGGAAGGCCGAGCAGGGCCGTGATTTCCGGTTCAGGGTCAGCGGCGGTGACGAGCTCCGCGAGCTTCTGCTTGATGTCGCCGCGTCCCGCTCCCACCCGGTAAATGTCCTTTTTTCTCTTGATCGGCGGCATGAGTCATCCCGAGCGATAATCATTTTATTAACCGCAGAGACGCAGAGAACGCAGAGGGATTTTTTTATAATTGATTTCTCTGCGGTCTCTTAAGTCTCCGCGGTTAAAAAAAACTCTTCACTCCTCCGGATAGAACTGGTCCTTTTCGGCCCCGCAGACGGGGCAGGTCCAGTCGTCGGGGAGCTGGTCAAAGGGCGTTCCAGGTGCGATGTTGCCGTCGGGGTCGCCCTTGGCCGGATCGTAAACATAGCCGCATACACCGCATACATACTTCTTCATTAAACTCCTCCCTGCCGATTTTTTCTCCGGCCGGGGCCGGAATCAGGTTGAGCTTTCGATCTCGCACTTGGTGAAGTCTATGGGTTTGCCGCAGCCCTTGCAAGTGTGCGGCTTATCGAACTCGTCGGAGAAGATCTCGTGGGCCTTGCCGCACGAGGGGCACTTGCAGGTGAATGACCGCAGGCTCTTGAAGGTCTCGTAACCGGGGCAATGTTTCGGGGTCCACACGGCATGACTCCTCATCGGAGATTATTCAGTCATTCTATTTTGCGGACGCGATTTCGCGCCCGAATGCCTTTGCTTGCTCCAGGGCCTCGGGCCGGTTTTCGATTTCGCCCTTGCCCTCGACCTGGCGGAAGAAGAGGCCGCGCTGGTAGCTCATGTCGAGGGCGTCGAAAAAATATTTGGCGGTGAACTCGACGCCATCGAAGAGGTTCTTGCCCCTGGTGGCGCCCACCGCGATCATGTAGCCCTTGCCGCTCGTATGGTTCTTCCACTCGCTCACGGGCTTTTTAAGCTTGCGCCGGCTCCACATGGCCTGGGCGCGGTCTATCACGGCCTTGAGCTTAGCGGGCATGGCGTAAAAAAACATGGGCGTGGCCACGATGATGGCGTCGGCCTCGATGAGCAGTGGATAGATCTTCTGCATGTCGTCCTGCTGCACGCACTCGCCCGTCTGGTCGCAGCCGCCGCATTCGCGGCAGCCGGAGACGCCGAGGTCGCGGACGTACACCCGCATGACCTCCGCCCCCGCCTCGCGCGCGCCGTCCAGGCAATGGTCGAGCAGGATGTCGGAGTTTCCGCCCGCCCGCGGCGAGCCGTAGATGCCCAGCACCTTCATCCTCCCGCTCCCGGCCTTTTGGGTCCAGCATTCACTTGAGGTCCTTTTTTCCGATCCTGGGGTCAAACGTCCCGGCCTCGGTCCCGCCGCAATCGGGGGTGTAGCAGCTCGCGTTCAGGAACTCGCACTCCTCGCCGCAGGACGGACACTTTGACGGCGGCACGTCCTGGGCCAGGGTGTAGCCGCAGCTCGCGCATTTCCAGGTGAGCTTTTCCAGGTTATTACCAGGTCCCGGCATAATCAACCTCCTTGAGCGGGGACATTTTCCAATAGCTCGACCATGCGGCGGGGATCGGTGACCGGCTCGGCGCAATTAAAATTGCGGCAGACGTAGGCCGTGGCCTTGCCGCCCCGCGCCGCCATGGCCTGCACGAATTCCGGCATCACGTCTTCGGCCGTTGAGTCGCGGCCCGGGGGCCGGAGCAGAAGCACTTTGTTGGGAACGTAGGCGCCGCGCAAGGCCCGGATCATGGCCACGGTGTCGGGAGCTTCGATGGCGCCGGCGATCACGACCTCCGCCGACGGCCCCAGCGCGAAGTCAAGGGCGGAGAGCAGCTCGGTGAACCCGGCGGGGGCCTTCCTGGCCGCACAGTAAAAGGCGCGGATCACGCCCTCGGCCATGCGCTCGAGGGCGGGGTCCGCGGTGAGCCGTCCGATGCGGAGCAGGTTCATCATGGCCACGGAGTTGCCGGAGGGCACGGCGCCGTCGTAGGCGTCCTTGTGCCGCGCGATGATCGCCTCGGCGTCGTCCGCGGTCTGGAAAAAGCCGCCGCCCGCCGCGTCCTGGAAATGCCCGGCCACGATGCGGTTCAAGGCGACCGCGGTCCTCAGGTAAAGCGGATCGAACACGGCCTCGTAGAGATCGGTGAGGCCGCGGACCATGAAGACGTAGTCGTCGAGGAAGCCGGGCACCGCGGCTTCGCCGCCGCGCCAGCGGTGGAAGAGGCGGCCTTGCCCGTCGGTCATCTTGTCGAGCACGAAGGATGCAGCCTTGGCCGCGGCCTCGGCGTAGGCCGGCTCGTTCAGGGCGGCGGCGGCGCGGGCCAGGGCGGAGATCATGAGGCCGTTCCAGTCGGCCAGGACCTTGTCGTCCTGGTGCGGCCTGACGCGGGAGGCGCGGGCGCCGTAGAGCTCGGCCAGGGCGGCGTCCAGTTTTCTTTCCAGCTCGCCGGCGCGCATTTTGAGGCGGGCGGCGGTCTCGCGGAGCGGACGCGGCAGATGCAGGATGTTGGCGCCGGGCGGCAGCCCGGGTCCTTCCGGCACGTTGTCGGCGGCGGACACGGCCATGACCTCAATCAGCAGGTCCGCGTCGGCCGGGGCCAGCACCTCCCTGATCTCGGCCTCGGTCCAGACATAGAACTTGCCCTCGACGCCCTCGCTGTCCGCGTCCTCCGCCGAGTAGAAGGCGCCCTCCGGCGAGGTCATGTCGCGGAGCACGTAGGTGAAGATCCGGCCCACGGTCCTGGCGTAGGCCTCGTCGCCGGTGGCCTGCCAGGCCTCGGTATAGGCCGTGGCGAGCAGGGCCTGGTCGTAGAGCATCTTCTCGAAGTGGGGCACGAGCCAGCGCTCGTCAGTGGCGTAGCGGTGGAAGCCGAAGCCGGCGTGGTCCCAGATCCCGCCGCGGCGCATGGCCTGGAGCGCGGCCTCGGCCATTTCCAGGGCGCGCGGGTCGCCGAAGCGCTTCCAGCAGCGGAGGAGGAAGGTGATGTTGTGGGGCGTCGGGAACTTGGGGGCCTGGCCGAAGCCGCCGTTCTTCGGGTCATGCATGGAGGCGAGCTGGTCAAAGGCGGCTTGAAGCGTGGCCTCGCCGGGGGCCTCGCCGCCGCACTCGGCGAGGGGGCGGTCGAGCGCGGCCGTGACCTGGCCGGCGACGCTCGCGATCTTGTCGCGTCCGGAGCGCCAGAGGTCTTTGATGCGGGGCACGAGGTCCATGATGCCGGCGCGGCCGAGGCGGGAATGCTTGGGCAGATAGGTGGCGGCGTAGAAGGGCCGCTGGTCCGGGGTGAGGATGATATTGAGCGGCCATCCGCCTCCGCCGGAGAGGAGCTGGGCCGCGGTCATGTACACGCTGTCGAGGTCCGGCCGCTCCTCGCGGTCAACCTTGATGTTGATAAAGGCGTCGTTCATCAGCGCCGCGACCTCGCGATCCTCGAACGACTCGCGCGCCATCACGTGGCACCAGTGGCAGGTGGAGTAGCCGATGGAAAGAAAGATCGGCTTGTCCTCTTGCCGCGCGGCCGCTAACGCCTCCGGGCCCCACGGATACCAGTCCACCGGATTGTGCGCATGCTGCAGAAGGTACGGGCTTTTCTCGCGGATGAGCCGGTTGGCGCGCGCTCCCGCCGGGTGTGACTGGCCGCCGTTCATGGTTTCCTCACTTCTTTAAAAAGGTAATCACTCCTCGCTAGATTGCAGGACCGATTGCCATGAGCGGCCGCTCATTGCAGCTTTTTTATCACCTCGCGCATGAAGGCGGGCAGGTCCGCGGGCTTGCGGGAGGTGATGATATTTTTGTCTACGACCACTTCCCGGTCCGACCATGAAAGCCCGGCGTTCACCATGTCGTCCCGGATGGCGAAGAAGGACGTGCCCTTCTTGCCCCTGACGGCGTCGGCGGAGGCCAGAACCCATCCGCCGTGGCAGATGGCGGCGAGCAGCTTGCCCTGGGCGTTCATTTCCCTGACCAGGGCGATGGTCTTGGGGTCGCGGCGCAGGTGGTCGGGGGCGTAGCCGCCGGGCACGATCACGGCGTCGAACTCGCCCGGCTTCACCTTGTCGGCGTGGGCCTCGATGGGCGCGGGATAGCCGTGCTTGGAGTTGACCGTCTCGGGCCCGCCCGCCGTGCCCACGATCACCGCATCCGCGCCCTCTTCCTTGAGCCGATAGTACGGGTACCACAGCTCGATGTCCTCGTATAATTCCGCGGCCAGCACCGCGACTCTTTTTCCTTTTAACGACATGGCTGTCTCCTTTAATATTTAGATTCCGCCGGCGGCCTCCGGTTACAGGCAGGCGGGACACCTTCCGGGTCAGAGCTTCAGTTTTCAGTTAATCTCGGGGCGCTCAATACCTGGACTATTCCCTGATTAACTGAAAACTGAAGCTCTGACCCGCCCGCGCCGCTGTTGCCGCGCATGGAATGTTCCTCAACTCCTGGGTGGCGCCGGTTTGCAACCGGCGTGAATCCGGACATGCACCGGTTAAAAACCGGCGCCACTCCGACGGGTCAGGCGCCGTCGAGGTGCGGCTTTTCCTGTTCCGCGAACCAGGCGGCGGGGTTTTCGAGGTAGAGCCTCATGTCGGCCAGGCTCTGGTGGTGCATCTTTTCCTCGCCGACCATGGCTTTGAGGAATTCCTTTTCCTCCTTGTCCGTCGCCTTCTTGGCGGCCTCCTGGTAGAAGCTGATGCTTTCTTTTTCCAGGCCGAGCCCGGTGTCCAGGGCCTCGAGGTCGGTGGAGTCCGCCGTGATGTCGGCGCCGTGCCGGAAGGTCAGCTCGCGGAAGACCTGGCCCAGGTCCGGATGCGTCCCCTCCTCGTCCCAGTCGCACCATCCCTCGCCGCTCTCGAGCGACTCATAGATTTTCCGGATGCGCTCGATGTGCTCGACCTCCAGGTCCGCGAGCATCTTGAAGACGTCGCGGCACTTGGGGTCCTTGCATTTCTTGCCGGCGCGCTGGTAAAAGGCCTTGCCCTTTTTCTCCATGTCCAGGGCGGTGGAGAGCATGTCGCAGGTGCGCTTAAATTGTGGCTTCATTTTTTCCCTCACTTCTTTTTGGATTTTTTCTTGTCGGGCCTGGCGGCTTTGTTTTCAGGGGCCTTTTTCGCCGGTTTT
Organism: bacterium; assembly: GCA_035527835.1. GTDB lineage: Bacteria > RBG-13-61-14 > RBG-13-61-14 > RBG-13-61-14 > DATKZS01 > DATKZS01. The sequence continues at coordinate 7,879 of DATKZS010000145.1, read as the reverse complement.
TCCTGGAACGGGCGGGGCGGCGCGGCCTGGTGCTCGTGCTGGTGGACGTGCTCATGGTCGTGGTCGTGCGCGTGGTCATGACCATGATCGTGCACGGCGCCGGCGCCGGATACCTCTTCGGCGTGGACGTGGACGGGCGGGGCGGGCTTGCCCAGGGCGCGGAGGATCTCGTAGGCGGTTTCCAGCTCGGGCAGCGGTCCCACGAAGCTGTAGAACTCGTTGATCACGGTGTGGGGCACGCCCTGCACGTCGTATTTCCGGACGAGGTGGGGAAACTCGGTGGTCTCGACCATGTCGGCGGTGATGTTGTCGTTGGCCATGGCCAGCTTGTGGGCGGTGCGCACGGCCATGGGGCAGTAGGGGCAGGTGGGCGAGATCATGACCTGGACGTGCACCGGCTGGTCCACCTTGGCGAGCTCGGCGAGCACCTCCGGGGGCAGGCCCGGGTCGCGGCGGGAGACCAGGATGATGTCCTCGATCAGCGAGGTGAACTCATACCCGGCGGGCACGCCGTAATAGCGGATGCCGTAGTCCTTTTCCCCCATGATCACGGTGGCAGGGATCTTGTCCAGCTTGAACTTCGACACCTCCTCCTTGTCCTCCACGAAGTTCTTCACCGTGAGCTTGATCTTGTCGGACAGCGTCGAGACCTCGGTAAGCAGGTCGCGGGTCAAGCGGCAGTGCTCGCATTCGATCTCCCGCGAGAACATCACGACATTTACTTCATTGTCCAGGCCGGCGAACAGCCCGCGCAACTGCTCTTTTTGTTTGTCCTCTAAAATCGGCATGGCTACCATTCCTTCCTCAGATTTTACGGGCGGCGGCCAGGTAATCGTACGCGGCCAGCGCGGCCTTGGATCCCTCGCCGGCGGCGATGACGATCTGCTTGTAGGGCACGGTAGTCACGTCCCCCGCGGCGAAGAACCCCGGTACCGCGGTGCGGCAGGAGCAGTCCACCTCGACTTCCCCCTGCGGATTCAGGGCCACCAGGTCCTTGACCATCGCCGTGTTGGAGATGAGTCCGATCTCAACGAATATGCCGTCGCACGCGATCGTCTGTTCCGCTCCGGTTTTCCGGTCTTTCGCTCTCACGGCCTCCACCTTGGCCTTTCCCTCGATCCTGACGATTTCGTGGTTATCGAGGAGGCGGGCCTTTTCATAACTCTCGATCCGCTTTCTGAGCTCGGCGTCGGCCTGCCACCCTTTGGAAAAGCTAATCATTGTTATTGCGGCTTCAACCTTCATCAGGTCAAAGGCCGTGGTAAAGGCCGAGTTGCCGCCTCCGGCGATGACCACCCGCTTCTTCTTGTAAAAGGGCGCGTCGCAGGTGGCGCAGTAGGCCACGCCCCTTCCGAGCAGTTCCTTTTCGCCGGGCACGCCGAGGGAGCGGTGGTGCTTGCCGGTGGCCAGGAGCACGGTCCAGGCCTTGTAAATCTTGCCCTGCTCCGTCGTCACCTTGAAGGCCTCATCTTCCTTTTCGACGCGGGCCACGGCCTCGCCCATGGCCACCGGCAGGTCAAAGCTCTTGACGTGCTCCTCGAATTTCGAGGTCAGGTCCTTGGCGTTGATTTGCTGGTAGCCGATCCAGTTCTCGACGTCGGAGGTCTCGAGGAGCTGGCCGCCGAAGTCCCTGGTGATCACCGCTACTTTAAGCATCTTGCGCGCGGCGTAAATGGCCGCGGTCATCGCCGCGGGCCCGCCGCCCAGGATGAGCAGGTCGTAGAGCACGGCCGGGTCGGGCCGCCGGGCCTGCTTCAATGAGCCCATGTCCAGCGAAAAACCCGGAAAGTCCATTCATGCCTCCATACAACCGATGCGGGCTGTTTGGGCTTGAGGCTTGAGGCTTGGGGCTTGAGGAAATGCCCGACCCCAAGCCTCAAGCCCCAAGCCTCAAGCCTTCCGGCCTCAGGGCGCGGCGGCGGCCGGGTTCACGATGATGCGCACGTCGGGCGGAATGTTGAACGCGCGCGCCGCGAGCTCCTGGTCCACGCGCAAGAGCCCATCGCCGGTGCCGCCCACCAGTTTCAGGCGCTGCACCACGTTCTCGGCGTTCAACTCCTCCTCCACCTGCTCGGTCACGAACCACTGGAGCATGGCGTTGCTGGCGTGGTCCTTGAGCTCGAGGGAGAGCGTGACGAGGTCGTTGATCAGGGAAGTGACCAACTGCTCGTGCTTGTAAGCGTCCTGGAAGGCCGCGAGCGGGGATTTCCATTCGGTTTTAGGTTTTCCGATGGCGTCCAAAACCACGCGCCCGCCGCGGTCGAGCATGAAATTGAAGAATTTCTGGGCGTGATAGAGCTCCTCCATGCTCTGGACCTTCATCCAGTTGACGAAGCCGTCGAGGTTCAGGGACGAGAAGTACGCGGTCATGGAGTTGTAGAGGTACGCGGAGTACAGCTCGGCGTTGATCTGCTTGTTCAGGGCCTTGGCCATTTTTTCATGGATCATGTTCCTGCTCCTTTTATTCTCATTTTTTTTGCCGCAGATGAACGCAGATGAACGCAGATAAGAAAATTATCAGCTCTTCATCTGCGTTCATCCGCGTTCATCTGCGGCTCCTTTTAAATCAGCTCACTTAAAAGATAATGCTTAATTCTGCGCCTTCCACAGGCCGTGGAGGTTGCAGTACTCGCGGGCGGTGATCTTTCTGGCGTCCACGCAGAACTCGGCCTCCGGCTTGTCGCCCGGCTTCAGGAACTTGCGGTAGGCCTTGCCGTCGGCGATCAGCTCGACCCACTCGATGTAGTGCTTTTCCTCCATCGGATGCGGCACGCTGCCGACCTTGACCTTGTAGCCGTTCGCCGTTTTCTCGATCACCGGCACGTGCTTTTCCTTGGCCGCGTCGGTGGTGTTCTCGGCCAGGAGCTTCATGGGCTCGCCGCAGCACACCAATTCGCCGACGCCCGCGTGGACCAGCTCCACGATGTTGCCGCACTTCGAGCACTTGTACACCTGAAGTAGTTCCGCCATTTGCTCTCTCCTTTTTTATCGGATGATTCGTGCCGCCGGTTTGCAGCCGGTGGGCCATTCCGCGCACGGGTTATAAACCTGTGCACCGCCATTTATTTAAACTCGAAAAACTGCTCCTTTTTCGCTCCGCACACCGGGCAGACGTCGGGGAGCACGCCGTCGGAGGGATAGCCGCAGACCCGGCAGATGTAATAGGCCGGGTCGCGTTCCTCCATCATGTCGTTCATGGCCTCCTTGTAGAGCTTGGCGTGGAAATCCTCGACGTCGCGGCTGTGGGTGAAAACCGTGGCCGCGGCGTTATCGCCCGCGTCGGTGGCGAGCTTGATGAAATTATCATAGGCCACTCCGGCCACCTGGGTCTCGGACTCGAAGCTTGCTTTAAGGTTCTCCTCGGTGCTCTTGATCTCGCGCAACATGCGGAGGCTGCGCTCGCCGTGAATTTCCTCGGCCCGCGAGATGACCCGGAAGAGCCTGGCGATCTGCGGGTAGCCTTCGACCGAGGCCTTGTCCGCGTAAATTTTCAGCCGCAGAGCGGCCTTGGCCTCGCCTACCCAGGACTGATACAGAGCGTCCCTGATCTTTTCGTCCATTTTGCTACTCCCCCACAATTATTCCGTGTCCGCCATGGAAGCGCCGGGGCAGGCACGGGGGCCTGCCCCTACCGACCATTTTCACCAGTTTTCCGCCAGCAGCTCGTAATAGGCCCGGGGGTGGAGACAGGCCGGGCAGTTGTCGGGAGCATCCGGGCCTTCATGCAGGTACCCGCAGTTCATGCAGCGCCAGACCACCTTTTCACCGCGCTTGAACACTTTGCCGGATTCGATGTTCGCGGCCAGGTCGCGGTAGCGCTTCTCGTGCTGCTTCTCGGCCACCATCACCGCTTCAAAGCACTTGGCCACCGCCTCGAAGCCTTCCTCCCGCGCGGTCCTGGCAAAACCAGGATAAAGCGTGGTGTGCTCAAAATTCTCGCCCGCGGCCGCCGCCTTCAGGTTCTCCACGGTCGTACCCACCTTGCCCGCGGGGAAGGCCGCGGCAATCTCGACCTCGCCGCCCTCCAGGAAGCTGAAAAAGCGCTTGGCGTGCTCCTTCTCCTGGTTGGCCGTCTCCTCGAAAATGAGCCGGATCTGCTCATACCCCTCCTTCTTGGCCTTGCTCGCGAAATAGGTGTAGCGGTTCCGGGCCTGCGACTCGCCGGCAAAGGCCCCCAACAAATTCTTCTCGGTCTTGCTTCCTTTCAACTCTTTTGCCATCACTTCCTCCTTTTCATGTTAATGAGAATGCTGACGCAACGGCGGCGTTACAATCCGTCGCCTCCCGGGGTCATGAAACCGGTTCAAGTTTTCCTCCCGGGCCGGGAGAAGTTTTTAACGCAGGCCGGACACAGGCCGAGGAACTCGACCTGGTAGCCGGTCAACTCATAATTGTGGGAAAAACGCGCGGAGCGGGGCATCTCAAGGCCTACATCCATGTGCACGTCGTCAAGCCGGCCGCAGCCGGTGCAGCGCACATGGTGGTGCGAGGCCATCTCGCCGTCGTAGCGCCGGCCGCCGGGCGAGCCCACGACCCGGATGGCGCCGACCGCGGCCAGCAGCTCCAGGTTGCGGTAGACCGTGCCCAGGCTGATCCGGGGTATGGCCTTGCGCACCCGCTCGTAGAGCTGGTCCGCGGTCGGGTGGTCCTTGGCCTTCCTGAGCTCGGCCAGGACCGCCTCCCGCTGGCGGGTCTTGCGTGAATGTCGGGGTTCGGGCAAATGCGCTCCTAATCAGTAATAATAATCGTTATTAATAATAGCCACGCCGCGGAGTCATGTCAAGGGGCTGTTGATAAGAATAATCATGCCCCGGCTCTTGTCAAGAATTATTACTGAAAATCTCCGGTTGGGGCCGCGCCGGCCGTTCGCCATCGGAGTTTGCCCTGTGATCGCCCGGAGTGTAGGATGGAGAAGAGCGACATATAGGGAGCAAGTATTACTCGGGCAAATAAGGGGGGTTCACATGAAAGAATATGACGTGATCGTGGCGGGGTCGGGGCCGGGAGGGTCCACGGTGGCCTTGGAGATGGCCAAGGCCGGGAAGAGCGTGTGCCTTTTGGAGAAGGGCCGGGACCATCAGTGGATCGGGAACCATCTGATGGCGCTGGACATCGCGGCGCGGCACGGGCTTTATTTCACGGAGGAAGGCCTCTCGATGACGGTTCCCGAGACCACGGGGGGCGCCACGCTGATGTACTGCGGGGCGGTGGGCCGGCCGGTGCCGTGGCTGAAGACGAAGTACGGGATAGACATCGAGGAGTATTGCGACGCGGCGGCGGAGGAGATCGGGGTGCGCCCGCTGCCGGACGAGCTGCTGGGCGAATCGAGCAAGCGGACGATGGCGGCGGCCAATGAGCTCGGGTACAAGTGGGAGCCGCTGGAGAAGTTCATGCGGCCGGAGCGGTGCCCGAGCGGTTTTAACTGCGGGGCCAAGTGCATGCTGGGCTGCGCCTGCGGGGCCAAGTGGACGGCGCGGGAGTACATCGCGGAGGCGAAAGCTCACGGGGCGGAGCTGTTCATTCGGCACGAGGTGATGGACGTGATCGTGGAGGACGGGACCGCGGTGGGCGTACGGGCGCGTCATGGTCATGAGCTCAAGGAGTTCCGGGGCAAGACCGTGGTGATCGCGGGCGGCGGCCTGGGCACGCCGCGCATTCTCAAGCGCTCCGGCGTGTGGGAGGCCGGCGACGGCTGCTTCATGGACGCGACCATGATGGTGTACGGCGTGGGCCCGTCGGGCACCAAGGGCAACTACTGCGACCCGCCGATGACCGTGGGCTCGTGGGAGTACCACGAGGAAGAGGGCGTGATGCTCTCGCACCTGATTGACCCGTGGATGCTCTTCCCCATGATGATGGTGCTCAAGGGCCTCAGGCCCGTGCTCATGTCTCTGCGCTATCCGCGGGTCATGGGCATGATGATCAAGATCAAGGACGAGCTCTCGGGCTGGGTGGACGTCGAGGGCAACGTCTCGAAGCCGCTCACCAACAACGACAAGAAGAAGCTCGACCTGGGCTCCGTGGTCTCGCGCCGCATCCTGATCAAAGCGGGCTGCGACCCCAACTACCTCTTCAACAGCCCCATCCGCGGCACCCATCCCTCCGGCACCTGCCGCGTCGGGACCGTGGTGGACGAAAACCTCAAGACCTACCGCTACCAGAACCTCTACGTCTGCGACGCCTCGGTCGTTCCCGAAGCCCTGGACCGGCCGGTGGTGCTGATGATGATCGGGCTGGGAAGGAGGCTGGCGGGGCATTTGCTGGGGAAATGATATAATAATGGGAGCGAAAAGCTGCAATCAGCGCTGAAAGCGCGACATTCTACAGCCTGGGGTATGAACCCCAGGAATGCGGCATCCAGACATCATCGGAGCGCTATAAGCGCGGCATAAAACAGTCCGCATCGTAGCGGAAATGTTCACATCGCGCTTTCAGAGCTTTAGCCATTGATAGGGAATAATCATGAGTCCCCGCATTACAGTTGATATGGAAAAGATCAAGTCCTTCTGCCGGAAATGGAAGGTCAAGGAACTCTCCCTGTTCGGCTCCGTGCTCACCGACGACTTCCGGCCGGAGAGCGACGTGGACGTGCTGGTGGAGTTGCGCCCGGGCCACGGCCTTACCCTCTACGATTGGTTGGACATGGCGGACGAACTTAAGGCCATCTTCGGCCGGGAGGTGGACCTCGTTGCCAAGCGCGGACTGAAGAACCCGTTCCGCCGCAGGAATATCCTGGAGTCGGCTGAGGTGGTGTATGCGGCCTGAACAGCGGGACGTGGGCTATCTCCTCGATATGCTCCAGCAAGCGCGGGGCGTGGTCAAGGCGGTCAAGGGCCTGACGCTCGACGAGTATGAGACCAATGAGGATCTCCGGCTTGCCGTGGAGCGGCGGATTGAAATTATCGGAGAAGCGGCCCGGCGCGTGTCGGAAAAATTCCGCGAGGCCCACCCAGAAATCCCTTGGCGCAAGATAATCGCTCAGCGCAACGTCCTGATCCATGAGTACGGCGAGGTCGAGGACGAGATCATGTGGGACGTGGCGACCATCAGCGTGCCCGAGCTTGTACGCCTGTTAGAGCCGCTCGTGTCGGCAAGCGTAGAGGAGAACTGACTGAAGGTAATTGTGGAAAGTGATCGTAGCCAGAGTTTATGGATCGACAAGGAATTACTGGTGCGGCGTTTTAATCCCTTAACTCAAGATCTGACTGCGATCCTATAAGCTACCCACTTCACAAACCGATGGAGGGAAACAATGACAAAAATAACGATTATTCCAAAAACAGATCAGGATATTTTTAAATTGATGATAACCAAGGAGAAGGAAGGCAAATTTGGCACTTTTTATCGTACCGGAAAAAAGAAAAAGGGTGAGGATAAATGGCTTCATACAAGACATCCAGGTAATATTAGATTTCACCAATGTTATGGGGGAATCTGTGTAGCCATATTAAGTCCCGAGGATGATTGGCAAATACTCCAAGCGTTTATTGGTTTGATGACCAGACAAATGAAAGAATCCATAGCAAGTATTGCTATAGCCTACGAATAGATATTGATAGATTATAACATTCGCAAGCAAAACTTTGGTTGCAGGAATGATCGTCAGCGGGCACTGCGGGAGGTCGGGAAGATGGGGCTGGACCCGGACCGGATCAGGTATAGCAAACCCGCCGGAGTGAAATAGGCTTGGCGCTCTTCGCCCCGGCGGGGCGGTTGGTTAATAACCCAGCGTTTCAACGGCCAAGTGTCAGCATTTACTGACCACTTATAAGACAGCATTTGGTGACCACTTGCCAAGATCAAATAGTATATAAATAGGACCCGTTGAGAGAGTCCAGAGCGAATTGCGACGCATGGTTTGAGGGGTAAGGAAGTCAAG
>DATKZS010000144.1:0-20396 GCA_035527835.1 bacterium | reverse complement strand
TAGGCCAGGGCCGCCGCCGTGGGCTCGTTGATGATGCGCAGCACTTCCATCTGCGCCACCCGGCCGGCCTCCCGCACCGCGTGACGCTGCCGGTCGTTGAAATACGCCGGGACCGTGACCACCGCCTTGGTGATCTCGCGGCCCAGCATGTCCTGCGCGGTGTTGCGGATGTGGTCCAGGATCATGGCCTGGATTTCTTCGAGGGCGTAGTCTTCCTTGCGGAGCCGGATCCTCACGTCGTCCTGGTCGCCCTCCGCGATGCGGTATTTGAAGTGGTCCTGGATCTCGTCAATGATCGGGGAGTGGATGTCGCGGCCGACCAGCCGCTTGGAGCCGTAAATGGTATTGATGGGATTGATCATGCTCTGGCGCTTGGCCGCCTGCCCCACCAGCCGGTTGCCCTTGTCGTCAACGGCCACGATGGACGGAATGGTGAAGCTCCCGCCCGTGTCCGAGATCACCCGCGGACGGCCGTTCTCCACGATGGCGCACACCGAATAAGTAGTGCCCAGGTCTATGCCGACAACCGCGCCTTCCCCCATGGTCTTTGTTTCAACCTTTTTCCGCAGTCTTTGGACGGCCGCAATTCAAGGCATGGCCGAACAGGTTATTTTAGCATAGTAAAACAAGATTATAAAATTTTAAGGGCCTTTAGGTCCATAGCGCTCCACAATGATCCGGATCAACTCCGTGGTTGACCGGCCCGCCGTCAGCTCAATCCTCTCCACTTTTCCACCCGCGGCCTTGACCGCCTCCGCCCCGATAATCTCGCCCTCCCCCCAGTCCGCGCCCTTGACCAGCACGTCCGGGACCAGGGACTCGATCAGGGCGAGCGGGTCGTCCTCCCCGAACTCCACCACCGCGTCCACCGCCGCAAGCCCCGCCAGCACCGCCGCCCGGTCCGCCGCCGGGTTGAGCGGACGCTGGCCCCCCTTGATCCTGCGCATCGAGGCGTCGCTGTTCAGGCCCACGATCAAAAGATCGCCCTTCGCCCGCGCCGCCTCCAGATAGTCAACGTGGCCGGCGTGCAAAATGTCAAAGCAGCCGTTGGTGAAGACCACGGTCTTGCCCTGGGCCCGCGCCCGGGCCCGGAGCCGCGCCGCCTCGGCCAGGCTTTTTATCTTGTCCCTCATGACGGTCCCCCGCTAAACGCTCGATGACCCGTCCGGCCGGATTGAAGCAAGGCCGGTGAAAAGCGCCGCTCGCATTTTCAAGGTATCAAAATATGGATATTTAAACAAGCGCCCGGCGCGTGCCCCGTCGCGCGGCGTTGACCGGCGCGATGTTCAGTCGTACAATTTTCTCATGTCCGAGCAAGGAGTCACCGGCCGGGGCGGCCTAAGTTTCAGCCGCATGGAGCTGGCGGGATCGCTGGGCGACCTGGGCACCCTGCTCCCCATCGTGGTGGCGATGATCGTCATCAACAAGCTGAGTCCCACCACGGTCTTCCTGGCCTTCGGGCTTTTCTATATCCTCACCGGCTGGTACTACCGCCTGCCGATCCCGGTGCAGCCCCTGAAGGCCGTGGGCGCAATCGCCATCGCCTACCCGGACCAGATCACGGAGCCGGTCATCGCCGCGGCCGGCATCATCTTCGGCGCCTTGCTCCTCGTCCTCTCCGTCTCCGGACTCATTGGCCGGGTCGCCAAAATCTTCACGGCCCCCGTGGTCCGCGGCATCCAGCTCGCGCTCGGCCTCATCTTTCTCCGCAAGGGCATCCAGCTGATCGTGGCCGACAAGATGTTCATGTCCGGCGCGGCCGGAGCCTTCGCGGACCATCACGCCAACCTTCTGATCGGCGCCGCCGTGTTCGTCATCGTGCTCCTGCTCCTCGACAACCGGCGCGTGCCCGCCGCCATCGCCGCCCTCGTCATCGGCATTGCCGCCGGCCTCGCCCTGGGCGGCTTCGATAAACAAGATTTAGCGCTCGGACCCACCGGCGTGGGACTCGTCTTTCCCTCCCCGGCGAATTTCTGGACCGCGCTCATCATGCTGGTCCTGCCCCAGGTCCCGCTTACCATCGGCAACGCCTGCGTGGGCACGGCCGACACCTGCTTGACGCTCTTCCCGGGGAGCCCGGAATTGAACAAGGCCAGGGCCGGGATGTTCGCCTTCACCATGGGCGTTGTCAACCTGCCCGCCGGCTTTTTCGGCGCGGTGCCCATGTGCCACGGCACCGGCGGACTGGCCGCCCATTACCGCTTCGGCGCCCGCACCGGCGGCGCGCCGGTCATCATCGGCATCATTCTCATCGTCATCGCGCTGGCGCTCGGAGAGGTCGGGCTCGGGCTGTTGGCCGCGATCCCCAACTCCGTGCTCGGAGTGCTCCTGGTCTTCGCCGGCCTCGAACTCTGCGCCCTGGTCCGCAGCCTCAAGACCAACGAGGAATTCTTCGTCGCCCTCATCATCGCCGGAATCGCGCTGGCCGTCCCCAACATGGCCTGGGCCTTCTCCGCCGGAATCGCGGCGGACCTCATCATCAAAAAAGCAAAAATAAAAATTTGACCCGCCCGGCGTCCATCCTTTAAAACCAACCGCATTCGGGGTAAGGTAAATCACGAATGAGTGACCCCCCGCCGAAAAAGCGGCCCCGCCGCGCGGCCGCCGTATTACTGGGACTCGGCCTCCCGGCCCTGGCCGAAGCAATGCTGCGCGTCCTGAACGTCGCGCCGCCCGATACGCCGCTGCGCGAGCTCTACTATCGGCCGCCTCCCGTGTTCGTAAGGGAAGGGGAGGTCTTGCGCACGAGCGTTCACGCGCGCAAGTATTTCCTCGACCAGTCCTTTCCGGCCGCCAAGGCCCCGGGCACGCTCCGGATCTTCGTCGCGGGCGGCAGCGTGGCCATGGGGTTCCCGCTGGAGAGTATCTACGGCCCGGCCCAGTTATTGAAGGCCGGACTCGATGCCCTCGATCCCGGGCGCAGCCACGAGGTGATCAACGCGGGCGGGTTCGGATACAACTCATCCCGGGTCGAGCGGGTGGCCAAGGAAATTGCGCAATACCAGCCCGACGCCATCATCGTCATGACCGGACATAACGAGTTCCTGGGAAAACGCTTCTTCCATGAAGCGGGCCGGGCCGGGCCGCTCTATCGTCTCCGGCTCTACCGCCTTCTCGCCGGCCTCATCAGCGCGGCGCGCGGCGAGGAGGACGACGTGCAATGGGAAGGGCACGTCGTGAACGCGCGCGAGCGCAAGCTGGTCCTGGCCGATTTTGCCCGGAACCTGGGCCGCATCGCCGAGGCCTGTGAAAAAAGCGGCGTGAAGCTGATCCTGGTCACCTGCCCCGCGAACATCCAGGACTTCCGGCCCTACGGCCCCTCATGCATGCCCCGCGAGGACCAGGAGAAAATTGAGCGCGAGATGGATCGGAAAGATGGGGATCGGGAATCCGTCCAGCACAAGCTCCGACAAAGGAAGGAGCGATGCCCGGATGATGCTGTTGTCTCCTATGAAGAGGCGCTGCTTGTGTTCAGGCAAGAGGGTGGAGGATTAAACCGAAAGGGTCAGGCCCTCGCCGCCAACGCGCTGTTCCAACGCGCCTGCGACGATGATGCCATCCCGGTGCGCGCTCTTGCCGCGTCGAACGAACAGGTCCTGGAAATGGCATGGCAACTCCGGGCGGCCCTGGCCGACCCCGCCGCCATTTTTAACGATCGGAGAATCGGCAGCCTTCCTTTGGTTGACCCACGGCTTTTTTTTGACCACTGCCACCTCAAGCAGCCGGGCCAGGAATTGCTGGCATACGAGATGATCCGGGTTCTGGCCGATGCCGGCCTCATTCCGGCCGGCGCGGACTGGCGCTCGGAGGTGAGGCAGGCCTGGAAAGTGATTGATTCTTCCATTGCCAAGCGCGACTTGGCGGAAAGCTATTACCGCATCGGCTACGAGTCGGGCGTGAACATGGGCCGGGTGTTCCGGGGCCTTGATTATGCCGGGCGGGCGCTCGAGCTCGATCCCGCCCATGTCAAGGCGCGGATGCTGATGGAGAGGCTCAAGCCCCTAGCGGCCGGGCGTTATCGGATGACGGGGGATTAAGATGGAGGAATGAGCGAACAAGGATGTCCAGGATATTCAGGATAATAAGAGCCTCTTGAAAAAGTGCAGGACATCACGTGGGAGCGCCCTTCTGGGCGCGATCCGTTGTTCGGCCCCGCGAAGAATCGCGCCCAGAAGGGCGCTCCCACGTGACGTCGCGTGCGGAAATTATGCTTTTGCAAGAGGCCCAATTAATCTTATCCTTGACATCCTGAATATCCTTGTTGATAAATTCTTCAGCCGCGGCCCGGGCCGCCCGCTGGCTTTGCCGCGACCGATCCGATAAAATATCGGACGGGTGACCACGGAGGCCAAGGATGAGGATTAACACCGGCAGGTTTCTTTACCGGCGGGCCATGTTGAGCCCGCGCCAGGTCGGGCTCTGCGCGGAGGGCCGGGAGTGGTCCTACGCCGAGCTGAACCGCCGCGCCAACCGCCTGGCGCACTCCATGGCGCGGCTCGGCGTCCGTCCGGGAGACCGCGTCGGCATGCTGGCGCAGAACGGCGTCGAGCACTTCGACCTGTTCTTCGGGCTCGGCAAGATGGGCGCGATTCTGGTCCCCATCAACTGGCGGCTCACCGCGTCCGAGCTTGCGGGCATCATCGTTGACTCCGGCATCCGCGTCCTGGTCCACGACCCGCGCTACGAGGAGGTAGTGCAGGAGGCGAAGAAGCGCGCGCCCATGTTCGAACAAGTGCGGACCGGCGCGGGGGGCGGGCCGAACCAGTCTTACGCGGACATGCTCTCGGTGGCGCGCGACACCGAGCCCGCCGTCTCGGCCGGAGACGGCGACGAGGCGGTCATCATCTACGCCGGCTGGTCCGGCGGCAGGCCCCGCGGAGTCATGCTCACCCACGCCAATTTCTTCTGGGCCTCCGTCACCGCCATCGCCACCATCAACGAGCCGGGCGCCGTCTTCCTGCTCGCCCTGCCGTTTTACCACATCGGCGGATTGGGCTGGCTGCCCATCTTCATGCACCTGGGCATCCGCTGCGTGCTCATGCCCTCATTTGACGCGGGCGAGTTCCTGGCGCTCATCGGCAAGGAAGGCGTGACCTCCTTCGGCGCCGTGCCCACCATGCTCCACTTCTTGAAAGAGTCGCCGGAGTTCGCGCGCACGGACTTCTCGCGCCTGCGTAACGTCCTGGCCTACGGCTCGGCCGTGCCCGTGGACCTGATCGAGGACTACGCGCGCTCGGGCGTGAAGATCCGCCAGCTCTACGGACTCACCGAGAGCACCGGCCCCGCCCTGGTCATTGACGGCGAGCACGCGCTCATCAAGGCCGGCTCCTGCGGCCTGCCCTTTTTCCATACCCGCGTCAAGCTGGTGGACGACATCGGCATGGAGACGTCGCCGGGCGCCATCGGCGAAGTCATCGTCTCGGCCGGCCACGTCATGAAGGGCTACTGGGACCAGCCGGAGGCCACTACTAACGCCTTGCGCGGCGGATGGCTCTACACCGGCGACCTGGGCAAGCAGGACGAGGACGAGTACTTCTACATCGTGGACCGCAAAAAGGACATGATCATCTCCGGCGGCGAGAACGTCTATCCCGCCGAGGTCGAGAGCGCCATCGTGGATCACCCCGCCGTCATGGACGTGGCCGTGATCGGCGCCAAGGACAAAATATGGGGAGAAATGGTCAAGGCCGTGATCGTCAAAAAGAAAGGCCGCGACCTCACTGAAAAAGAGCTGACCGAATGGCTCAAGGGGAAAATCGCCCCCTTCAAAATCCCCCGCATCGTCTCCTTCGCCGAATCCATGCCCCGGACATTGACGGGAAAGATGGAGAAGAGGAGACTACGGGAAGGGGATACGCTCTGATATTTATTTTCTGTTATTTGTTCAGCGCCAAAGGCGCGATATTCCCCAGCCTGGGGTGTAAACCCCAGGAAGACGGTACGCAGATCATTTGGAGCTCCCAAGGAGCGGCATAAGCCATGCCTCAATCTCATCATTAATGATGGAAAAGAGAACCATACTTCTATTGGGAGCAGGTGCGGGAATAATTGGCGCCATAATTTTTACATTTGTCCTCCGCGGAAGCTTCGGCCACTTTCTTATCTCCATATGCCTCGGTTTAGAGGTGGCTGCTATATTTCTAGCATTAGGTCTGATTGCCATGTTAGTAGGAATGCGCTGGCATCGTGCTCGCTGGATAGCTACGATAGCTTTTGCCTTATTATCGGCTGTTGTCATTCAAATGGTCTCCTTTCCCGTCGGTAAATTCATTGTTGTTAAGGATGTCCAGCATGCTAAAGAATTTTGCGAATCTCTTGTCCCATCTTTAGATACGTATAAGAAACAACACGGTAATTACCCAACAGACCTCGATGCGCTAATTTCCAAAGACACGAAATTGCCATGGCTATTGCGTCCACATAAATTTTATTCAAGCGATGGAGAAAATTTTTCTTTCAGTTTCAGTGACCCGGAAAGCATGTTTGATTTGTATGGTTATTCAAATGAAAAGAGAGAATGGGTTCGCTTCGACTGATATGCACTGAGAATGAGGAAATACGGTTGAAGAGAAATCAGGTTACTGCTTGTCTCCTGCTCTACCTTCCAGCGCCACCGCCACCCCCGGCCTGGCGAACACGAACCAGACCTCGACCTCACCGGCCCCTGTTGCCCGCATCGCCGCTTGCCGGTATTCCTCACCCTGTTGTCTGTACTCCTCGACTTTGCTCAACGCATCTTCCGCGGACACATCGTCGGTCTTGTAGTCAACTACCACCACGCGGCCGGACTCGCGGAAGGCGAGGTCCATTTTGCCTTCATGGGAGACGTTGGCGATCCAGACGCAGTAGGGAATTTCTTTTTGCCACAACCCGCTGGCCGCGGCCCGGCGCACCGGGGCGCTGGCCCATAAATTCTTGACCAGGCGCTCGGCCTCTGCCTCGCGGCCCTGTAGCCCTGCCGCCGCCGTTAGGGAGTTGATCAGCGCGCGGTCGGGCGCGGAGGCAGCGAGGTCGGTGCGCTCCATGATCTCGTGCACCAGGCTGCCCATTCTCATGCCGGGCGCTGAGGCCGGGGCCGGAAGGTCTTTTATAGCCCCTTCCGGCGTGACCACTTCGCGTGGCTCTTCTCTTTGGCCGGTGGCTGTTCTGATCTCGATGCCTTGAGCGGCGCGATCGAGCACGCGCTCGCGGCTGGCGATGAACTCTTCGAGGCCCACTACGCCTTTCTCCGGGCCGCGAGATTTTTCCCGCGCCGTCCCGGGCGGCTGGAGCGCGAGGCTGGCCGGATCCCAGAAGAAGACGCCTTCCGCTTCTTTCCCAAAGAACTCCGGCGCCCACGACTTTAGCTGATCCGGGAGCAGATCAATAAAACGGGATTTTTTCTTTTTATCTTTATCGCCGGCTTCCGTCTCTTTTATGGTGTCGGGCTTGAGTGGCGGGAACACGGAGAGGATGAGGGCGTCGCGCGCGCGGGTGGCGGCCACGTAGAAGAGGCGCTTGGCCTGCTCGAACTCGTGCTCCTCCTCTTCCGCCGCCATTTCGTCATAGCCGCCGCTGCGGAAGGCCCCCGCCTTGACCGCCGCGCGTTTTTTATCGAGCCGGTCCACCAGGACCTTGCCCGCCTTGCGCTCGGCCCTGGTATTCATGTTGGCCACGATCACCACCGGGAACTCCAGGCCCTTGGCCGAATGCACCGTGGAGAAGCGCACGAAGTCATCGTCCGGGTCCAGCGTGATCGGCTCGCGCGCCTCCGCTTCCAGCTCCGCGATCGCGGAGAGCCTGGCGACGAACCCGGAAAAGTCCGCTCCGGGCAGCTCCTGGTACGCGCGCGCGTGACCGAGGAGCCGGTCGAGGTTCATCACGCCCATATCGTCCTTTCTCGACACCAGCGCGCCGAGCCTGGCGCCGGTGATGGAGAGCACCCGGCCGATGGTCTGCGCGATGGGCATGAGGTTCCGCTCCCGGTGCCAGGCCCGGAAATGCCCGAACGCGGCCTCGATCTTTTCATTGATCCCGCCCGCGCCGGCGCGGTAGTCCATGGCCCCGCCGGCTTGCTTGAACAGGAACAGCTCCTCGTCGTCAAAGCCGAAGAGCGGTCCGCGCAGCGCGCCGAACAGGGCGAGCGAATCGGACGGGTCCTCGATGGCGCGGAGCGCGAGATGGACCGCGGCCACCTCGTCGCGCATGAAAAAGGACTGGCCGAGGTCGGTGACAAAGGGAATGCCGCGGTCCTGGAAGGGCGCGAGCCACTGGTCCGGCTCGCCCGGCCGCGTGAAGTAAAGCACGGCGACGTGGCGGTAGGAGAGCGGGACCATGGCCTTCTCGTTCTTGTCATAGACCTGGTAGGCGCCGGGCGCGGCCAGTCGTTCGATCAGCGCCGCGATATGGTTGGCCTCGATGGCCCGCTGCGCCGGGACGCGGGCCGAGAAGATTTCCTCGTCAGCCGGCTGGAGCACGGACACGGGCGGCGGCAGGCCGGGCTCATCCTTCCTGTGCGCGGCCATGTCCGAGTACGCGGCCTGGTACGGACCGCGCTCGACGATGATCTTCTCGAACACGCGGTTCACCCACTCGACGATCCCGGGCACGCTGCGGAAGTTGGTCTTCAGCACCTCGCTCTCGCGGGCGAGCGCACGGCCGAGCTCGCCCACTCTTTTCCTGTAGATGGAGATGTCGGCGCGGCGGAAGCGGTAGATGGACTGCTTGGGGTCTCCGACCAGGAAGAGGCCCTTGGGGTTGTCCCCGAAGAGCAGGTCAATGATCTCGACCTGCAGCGGGTCCGTGTCCTGGAACTCGTCCACCAACAGGTGCGACCAGCGCCGCTGATAGTATTCCCGCGCCGCCGGGTGCGTGAGCAGGTCGCGCGCCAGGATCAGCACGTCCTGGAAATTGATGAGGCCGGCGGAGCGCCGCTTGCTCCAGTCTTCGCCGACGAAGCGGGAGAGGAGGAGCAGAACATCATCCATGATCAGAGCGCGCGCCTTGGCCTGAAGCGCCTCCAGATCCGCCCGCGCTTCCCATAGCCGCGCCTTGCGCTCTTCATTGAATTTTTCCGATTTCCAGTTCTTTTTGCTCCCCTTCGCGACTGAAATTTCCTTATCGCCAATCCGGAGGACGCGCTCGAACAACGGCCATTCTTCAGGCTCCTTGGCCAATCCGCTGATGCAGGCGTGCCAATCCCGGGACGCGCAAAAGCCGTTGTCGTCGCGGTTAAGAATTTCTTTCTCGCACTCGTTTAATAGTTTTTCGGCCTTGGCGGCAAGGTCTTCCAGCTCTTTCACCAGTTGATCCGGCGTGATGCGCTTCCCCTTTTCCAACTGCTCTCTTAATATCTCCGCGACATCGCGGTTTTTGGCGAGGTCGCGGGCGGCCGCCTCCAGGTGATCGCGGGAAAGTCCCAGGCGCAGCGCGCGCGACACCACGGCGAAGTCCTCGGGGCCCAGGCCCTCGATCCATCGCACCCAGGCATCGTTGAACCAGAGCGCGTCCTGGACCTCGTCCATGATCCGGGCTTCCGGGTCAACCCCGGCCTCCACCGGGCGCTCCTTGAGCAGCGACAGCGCGAACGCGTGAATGGTGCTGATCTGCGCGGTGTCCAGCTCCGCGAGCGCCGCCGCGAACCTCTCGGCGTCATGCTTGGTGGAGGCGACACTCTTGTCCCCTTTATTCCGGCCGACAGGAGTGTCGGCCCCACCATTCATAATGGCGTCCCGCTCATCTTTAAACGCGCGCTCCAGCTCCTCCCGGACCCGAAGCTCCAGCTCGGCCGCCGCCTTCTCGGTGAACGTGATGGCCGCGATCCGGCGGAGCGGCACCCCGGAGCGCACCAGGCTCAGGATGCGCTCGACCATCTCCCAGGTCTTGCCCGTCCCCGCCGCGGCCTCCACCGCCATCCCGGTCCGGATGTCCTCCCGGATCCGCTTCCGCGCGCCCGCGTCTATGAGTGGTTCAGCCATTTCTTTCCCGGCGCTCACTTGAATTCGTCCAGCTTCCCGCGAACCTTTTTGGCCGGATCGCCTTCATCGAGCCGGTCCGCCAGCGACGCCCTGCCGGCCCCGCACAGCTCCGCGTATTCGCAATAGTCCTTGCATATCCCGCTCGATGCCTCGGCCGGCAACGGGCAGAAAATGCCCGCGCGCATGCCCTCCACGATCGTCTTGACCGCGCCCCGCACCCGGTCCAGGTACTCGCCGCCGCCCTGACACAGCCTCTGCTTGCACGCGCTATCGCCCAGCACGTGCACGTAGCCCGAGTCGCAGAAAGCGTCAACCTCGATGCCCGTGATGTCCTGGGCCGCGATCAAATACAGCCCGCCCTGCAGCGCCGTCCCCGACCGCAGCTCATCATCCTTCTTGAACGGGAATTTTCCGGTCTTGTAATCGAGCGCGCGCACCGCTCTGTGCCCGCCCGCGCATTCGTCGAGCCGGTCAATCACCCCGCACAACAGGATGGAATCGCCGCGCGGCAGAGCGAGCGCCACTGGCTCGGGATGGTTGTACCTCTTGCCCCGCGACCTCTTCACGCCCAGGCCGAAGGCCAGCTCGAACTCGACCGGCTTGAAGCCTTCCCGCTCCGCCTCCACCAGCGACTCGAGCATGGCGGGCAGCTCGCGGGCGAGGCTTTCCCGGTCGAGCTGCCACTGGCGCGAGCCCGCGGCCGCGTTCCCGCGCTCCCACTCGCCGCACGCCTCCTGAAAAACCTTTTCCATCAGCGCGAGCAGCTCGGCCCTCTCCCGCGGCCGGAGGGGCCAGAACTTTTGGTCTTCCGCCTTTTCCATGAAGCGGCGGAGAATGTCATGGACCAGCCCGCCGCGCGCGGCCGCGTCGAACCCCTCGTCCTCGGGCTTCTCCGGCGCCTCCACCCGCATGATGCGGCCGCAGAAATAACGGAACGGGCACTTGGCGTAGTCCTCGAGCTGGCCCGCGGAAAAAACATTTTCCTGCGCGAACCGCTTGAGCCCGGAGATTGCCTTCTGGCCGCTGAGCCGGCCCAGGCACGGGCCCGAGAACGGCTTCTTTCTCTGGGCGGCCGACTTGAGGCCCCGCTCGATAAAGGGATGTATTTCCCCGGCCCCCGCCGGCAGGACCATGCCCGCGCGGGCGGACTCCCGGAGCAGATGCTCCTCCGCGTCCAGCGCCGGCCGCCCTTCCAGGACCCGCGGATCGCGCGACGCGGAGCGAGTCCAGGACAGCGGCACGCGCCGAACACCGCCCTCTTTGCCCGCCATCCGGGAATAATTCACCGGCCGGCCCTGGGCCGCCGACGCCGCCTCCAGCAGGAGCGGGCTCGGCAGCCGCTCCTTTAGTCCCTGCTCATCGGTCCGCGCATAGGTCAGCACCAGGCGCTGCTCCGCGGCCTGCGTAAGCAGCGCGAAGAGCAGCCGGTCCTCCGCCGGCCGCCGTCCCTTTCGCGGGAGCGCGCCGGGCTGGTGAAGCATCTCTTCGAGCTCCCCGCGCTCGCCGTCCAGAAGTATCGGGTCCTCCCTGACCGGTCCCGGGAACGAACGGCCCATCAGTCCCGGAACGAACACCGCCGCAAAGCGCGCGCCGCGCAGGGCCATGATGTTCCCGACCGTGGCCGCGCCTTCCTGGAACCGCTCCCGCGAGCCGCCCGAGGCAGGATCGAGCGACGGGACCCATCGCTCCACCACCAGCCGGAACCGCTCCATGGTGCACTTGACGCCGAGCCCATCGAGCGCGGCCGCCTCGTCAGGAAAAGCATCCAGCTCGTCCTTGATCTGCTCCTGCGCGTCGTCCCGCAGAAGCTCCCGGAGCAGCGCCGCGAAATATCCTGCGGTCTCCCCGAACCCGCCCGCGAGCGGGAACCCGGAGAGCCGCTCCGTGAGCCGCGCCATGAAATCCCGGAGCTCCCCGATGCGCGCGCGTTCCTCTTCTTTTTTTGCCGAGCCGGCCAGCTTCTTCAGCCTGCCGTCCCACTCTTCCCGGCCCAAGACGATGCCGGCCTCGATCGAGTAATCGCGCCAGCGGTCCGCCGCCCACTCGTCATCGCCGGGAAAGCGCAGCGCGCCGCACGAAAGAAATGCCATGACCTCCGGCCGGAAGAATTCACGGGCGCCGGGGACCGGGATCAGCGCGAGCAAGCGGGAAACGCAATTTTCCAATACCGAGTTTTTCAGAGGGCCGGAGGCCAGGTAATACGGGATGCGCGAGCGGCCCAAGACCTCCCCGATCAGCGGCAGGTACGCGGCCTCGTCGCGGAGCAGCACCGCCATCTCGCAAAACGCCATGCCCTGCTCCGCGTATTTCAGCATGGTCCCCGCGATCTCCTCGACCTCGCGCGCCTGGCCGGGCGCGGCGATGATTTCCACCGAGCCGCCGTCCGTCCCTGTTTCCTCCTCCGGACGGGACTCCGCAGCCCTTGCCCCTGCCAGCGCCCCTTTCACGCGGGCCAGGCCGCCCCGGCCCTCTGGAACGCTCTCTAAAGGCTCCGGCCTGACGCCGAGGGCCGCCGCGAACCAGTCCAGCCCCTGCCGCGCGTACTCATACGCGCGCGCCTTGCCATGGGGGACCATGACGCTGAGCGCGGCCACGCGGGCAATGGCGGCGATCATCCGGGCCTGGACCGCGGTGAGATCGTAAAGCCCGTAGATGAACAGGCGCCCGGTCCGGAAACGGGCGGGAAAAATATCGGCATTGGCCGCGGCCGACTCGAACAGCTCCGCGCCGTCATGGAATTTGCCGCGATAACTCCCGAAGAACGAGGACGCCGCGGACGCCAGGTCGCGCATCTTGGGTGACAGTCCGGCCGGCTTTTTTTCAAGGCGGTCCAATTCGCCGACCAGGCCGGCATCGCGGAGGTCGCGAAGGGTGGACATGAGGGCGGACCGGAAGCCGGCGAATTCCGCGAGCGCGCCGAGGTAAGAAAATTTCTGCGATTCCAGGACGTGTTCGAGCAGCGCGTCCTCTGCAATCGCCGGCAGCCGCCTCCGGCTTCCCTCCCGATCGAGGCCGGATTGGCCCAGGGCCTCCGCCATCTGGCGCATGGTGATGAAGCGGACGTTCATCAGCCCGTCGAATTGGCGTGCCAGCTTGCGGGTGAGGTAGCGGCCTACGAGGTGCGAGCCGACCATGACCACGGCCGGCTGAAGCGGGTCAGCGCCTTTTTCCGTCCGGATCGCGGTGAAGAGCGCGGCTTCCAGCGCGGCCCAGGAGGGGGAAGCGATGATGGAATGGCCGCTCATCGGGCCTCTGCTATGGTCAACACGAGCCATTTGAGCATTGAGCATAGCATGGGGGCCGGTCAACAGTTGACATGGGAGCGCGCGGTCCCTGCTTTAAAAGGGCCGGCCGCCGGTGGGCTTGCCGCCTCCCAGCTTGATGGCGGCGTTCTCGATTTCCTCGGCGATCCTGGGGTCTTGCTCGCGCGGCTTAACCGCCATTGCGCGCTGGTGCAGCTTATAAGCCACGGCCACCTCGCCCATGGCCTCGCCCTTGGCCAGCTTCTGGTATTTCTTCCAGAAGCTCATGCGGTAGTCCGGGTCGTCCACCCGCGAGATGCGCTCGAAATCGGTCTGGGCCTGGCTGGCCATGCCCTCGGCCATGCGCATTTGGATGGCGCGGTACGGCTTCGAGCACTCGTAGGCGGCCTTGGGCGAGGTGTCCACCCAGGCGCTCTGGTCGTTGCAGCGCACGAGTTTCTTGAAGGTGTACCCGACGGCGGCGTCTTCGAGGTCGAAGAGGATCCAGTCGAGGTCAATGATGCCGCGGGGCGGGAAGGAGGTTTCCGGGACCAGCTCGAGCCGGGAGCGGGCGAACAGCAGGCCATCGGCGTTGCGCGGGGTGGCTTCCGGGTCAATGGAGTTGGAGAAGGTGCAGGCGGAGGCGGAGGCCAGGTCGGAGGCGAGGGACGAGTGGCTCACCGTGGGCTGATCGGTGACGCCCACCGCGTAATACACCGCCCGCGGAAACACCGCCGCGCACGAGCCCGCGGCCCGGCTGAGCTCGCCCGCGCTCTTTTGCGCGGCCGCTTGCCTGGCCCGTGCCGCGTGGGCGCCGTCCGGATAGTCCTTCAGGTACTCGTCATACGCCGCGACGTCTCCCTTTTCCTCGGCGGCCTGCCAATCATCCGCCTCCCCCTTGGCCAGGAGCGCGAGTGGGAAAGCGGCCAGCAGCAAAAACAGCAGTCTCATTTTTCTCATGGTCACACCCGTCCTTCAGGATTTGTATCATTATTTACCACATCCGGCGCGTCATAGCCATAGCATAACCCGCAATTTATTGACAGGCAACGGACGTGTGATAAAATCCGTTGAGTGATGGCCCGCGCGCTTTGCCGCCGCTGTTACGCGCGGGATTGGCGGGCCTGGAAGTAAAGACAAGGAGGTGCGCCGTGGCGGAGATAATCTGGAAACCAACCCCGGAAATGATCGCGCAGACCAACATCAAGCGCTTCATGGACAAGCAGGGGATCAAGACCTATCAGGAGCTGATTAAAAGGAGCACGGACGACATCGAGTGGTTCTGGCGCGAGGCCCTCCTCGATTGCGGCGTCGAGTGGTACCAGCCCTACGACAAGCTCCTCGACATGTCCCGCGGCATGGCCTGGGCCAAGTGGTTCATCGGCGGCAAGATCAACATCGTGCACAATTGTCTCGACCGCCATATCCGCGACGGCCACGGATCGGACCCGTGCCTGCTGTGGGAGGGCGACGACAAGAGCACCCGGCGGTTCACTTACGCCGAGATGAACGCGCTGGTCTGCAAAATCGCCAACGCGCTGCGGGCCGACGGCATCGGCAAGGGCGACTTCGTGGGCATCTTCATGCCCATGGTGGCGGAAATCGTGGCGGTGTACCTGGCCTGCTTGAAGGTCGGGGCCATCGCCATCCCGGTGTTTTCCGGGTTCGGGGCCATGGCGCTGGCCACGCGGCTCGCGGACGCCGGGGCCAAGGCCCTGTTCACGGCCGACGGCGGGGTCCGGCGGGGCAAGCCGGTCGCGATCAAGCAGGAGGCGGACCGGGCGGTGGCCGATGTCCCCACCGTGAAGCGGGTGGTGGTGTACCGGCGCACCGGCCAGGACGTGCCGATGAAGGAAGGCCGCGACGTATACTTTGATGACTGGATCGCCGGAAAGCCCGAATCCGCCGCCACCGAGGTGATGGAGGCGGAGGACATGTGCATGTTGATCTACACCTCCGGGACCACCGGCAAGCCCAAGGGCACGGTCCACGTCCACGGCGGCGTCATCGCGCAGGTGGCCAAGGAAGTCGGCTACGCCTGCGACGTGAAGCCGGAGGACGTGTTCTTCTGGCCCACCGACATCGGCTGGATGATGGGGCCGTGGGAGTTCATCGGCTGCATGTTCTACCGCACGCCCTTTTTGGTTTACGAGGGCACGCCCAACTACCCGGAGCCGGACCGGCTCTGGAACGTGGTCGAGTCGCACCGGGTCACCGAGTTCGGCATCTCGCCCACCGCCATCCGCCTGATGAAGGCCCAGCCCGACGAGATGGTCGAGAAGCACGACTTCGCAAGGCTCCGGCTCCTCGCGTCCTCCGGCGAGCCGTGGGACCCGGAGTCGTACATGTGGTTCTTCGACAAGGTCGGCGGCAAGCGCTGCCCCATCATCAACATCTCCGGCGGCACCGAGCTGATGGGCTGCCTGCTCCAGCCGTATCCCATCCATCCGCTCAAGCCGTGCACCCTGCAAGGCCCGGCGCTGGCCATGGACATTGACGTCTTCGACGAGGACGGCAAATCAATCAAGGGCGGCATCGGCCACCTGGTATGCAAGAAGCCGGGGCCGTCCATGACCAAGTCCTTTTTGAACGACGACACGCGCTATATCGAGACCTATTTCTCGCGCTGGCCCGAGGTCTGGTACCACGGCGACTGGGCGCTGGTGGACCAGGACGGGTTCTGGTTCCTCCACGGCCGCTCCGACGACACCATCAAGATCGCCGGAAAGCGCACCGGCCCCGCCGAGATCGAGTCCGCCGTCAACGAGCACCCCGCGGTCCAGGAAAGCGCCGCCATCGGCGCGCCCGACGAGCTCAAGGGCGAGTCGGTGGTCGCCTTCGCCGTGCTCAAGCCGGGCCACGAGCCCTCCGAGAAGCTGCGCCAGGAGCTCTCGGACCTGGTGGTCGAGAGGCTCGGCAAGACCCTGAAGCCGGAGAAAATACTTTTTGTCAAGGCGCTCCCCAAAACCCGCTCGGCCAAGATCGTGCGCGGCGCCATCAAAAGAAAATACCTGGGCAAGGACCCCGGCGACTTAGCCTCCATCGAGAACCCGGAGGCCATCGAGGAAATCGCAAAGGCCCAATAAATTGTAATGTGTCATCTGTGCAGTTGTGCTATAATATAAATTGGAAGGGACGGGATCATGAAAAAAATCAGCATGGCGGATATGTTGGATCTGCCCGTCGAGGACCGAATTACGCTGGTCCAGGACTTGTGGGACAGCATCGCCGAGGTCCCGGAAAAGGTGGCGCTCACCGCTGAGCAAAGGGAAGAGCTGGACCGCCGCCTCGATGCCTTTCACCGCGACCCGGAGGCGGGATCTCCGTGGGAGGAAGTCAAGGCCCGGATTCTCGGGTCATTAAAAGTGAGTTGATATTAAGGCCGGAGGCCGAAGCAGACCTCCGGAACTCGTGCCAATGGTATGAAAAGCAAAGACAGGGATTAGGAAGACAATATATACTATCCATCGAGGCCGCTTTGGATCAAATCCAATGCAATCCTAAACGGTACCCGGTAATCCATGGCGGCTTGAGGCGTGCCGTGGTCCGTCGTTTTCCGTTTGCTATTTTTTATTCCGTTTTCCCTGATAAAATATATGTCCTTGCCGTCTTGCATCACAAGCGAAGCCCGGCCGTGCTGGCAGACCGATCAAGGCCCAAAGATGAATAAATGCGATTGGATGCCTCTGGACCGTTCAAAGGCAAAATCATCCATGCAATCCATTTCAGAGTATATGGTTCTCCTGGTTATACTCTCCGGATCAATGTTTGCTTGTCCTGGAAGAGATGATCCTGGAGGGTATACCAACAAGGAAAAAGGCTTCAAGATCGAGTTCCCCGCGGGCTGGGAGGTGAAGGAAGGGGAGATGGGCCTGGACGTGATCGCGCTGTCGCCCTTGGAGGGCCCGTCGGACCAGTTCCGGGAGAACGTGTCCGTGGCCTCCAGCCCCATGAACGCGCCGCTCGATGCCGACGCCATCCTCGACTCCAACATCCCGGCCATGATCAAGCTGATCACGGAGTTCAAGCCCGGGGAGCGGAACTACTTCGAGATCGGCGGGGTCAAGGCCGCGCGTCTGGATTACACCCAGCGGCAGGGCCTCGCCCGCCTGTACGTGGTCCTGTACGCCGTGCCGGGCAAGGCGCGGGCGTATCTGCTATACTGTACCTCGGAAGTCCCGGCCGCGCCCCGCTTCCGGGAGCGGTTCGAGAAGATCGTATCGAGCTTCAAGGCGGAAAAATGACTCATCCCATCCGGGCCATATCGCTCGCCATCCTCGCCGGCGCCGTCTCGCTCGGCCTGGCCGGCTGCCCGAAAAACGGGCCTCAATCGTCGCCGGGGCCGGCGCCCGAATCGTCGCTCACGCAGCGCGCGTCCGCCGATAAGTTCGGGGCCTCCATCATGGTCCCGCCCGACTGGACCGTGACTCAGAAGACCTCAAACCCCGTGTTCTTTGCGGTGGCGCCCGGCGCCGGCAACCACGGGCCCATGGCCAATCTGGTGGTCGAGAACCTGAACCAGCGCATGTCTCCCTACGACTACCTCCAGGCCAACATCATCACCCTGCGCGTTTCGCTTTCCGGGCTGGAGATCAAAAACGGCGGCGTCGAGCTCGCGGACCCCGAGGCCCCCGCCTGGATCCAGTTCACCTACCCCCGCGACCAGATCAAGGTCGAGGCCCTGACCTATTGCAAGACCAGGGACTACCGCGCCTACGTCGTGACCATGGCCGCGCCCGCGGACCAGTTCCCGCAATACGAGCGCCTCTTCCGCGCCATCGGACGCTCGCTCCGGGTGGAGTGAGCCAGGGACCCCGTCATGCCGAGCAGGAGCGGCATCATCACCCTGACCACCGACTTCGGGACCCGCGACCCGTTCGTGGGAATGATGAAGGGCGTGATCCTGGGGATTTTCCCGGAGGCCCGGATCGTTGACCTGACCCACGAGATCCCGCCGCACGACGTGGCGGCGGCGGCGTGGGCGCTCAAGGACGCGGCGCGCTTTTTCCCGCCGGGCGCGGTGCACGTTGCCGTGGTGGACCCGGGGGTGGGAAGCAAGCGCCGCGGACTGGCGCTCTCCGCGCAAGGCCATCTCTTCGTGGGCCCGGACAACGGGATCTTCTCCGCCTTTTTCCCGCCGGAGCTCACGGTGGAGCTCAACCGCCCGGAGCTGTTCCTGCCTCAAGTCAGCTCCACCTTCCACGGTCGCGACGTGTTCGCGCCCATCGCCGCCCGCCTGGCCATGGGCTTTCCTCTCACGGAAATGGGCACGCAAGCGCGCGACCTCGTGGCCATCAATCTCCCTGAACCCGTACGCAAAGGCGACACCATCCTCGGCCAGGTCGTCTCGGTTGACCGCTTCGGGAACCTCGTCACCAACATCCCCGCCTCCATGGTCCCGCCGGGCAAGTCAATCACCGTCCACGTCTGCAACACCGAGGCCACCGGCCTGTCCCTGTGCTACAGCGACGCCGCGGAGAACCGGGTCATGGCCCTGGCCGGATCGCACGGCCGCATCGAGATCGCCCTTAAAAACGGCTCCGCCGCCCAAGCCCTGGCCGCGAACGTCGGGGCCGAGGTGGAAATCAAGATAAAATAGAGTAGCCAGTAGCCGGTAGCAAGTAGCCGGGGTGAAGAAAAAGGAAGGGGACAGAAAGTCCAGGAAAGGGGCGGGGATCGAGGAGCGGGGATCGAGGAGCGGGGATCGAATCTCAAACCTCAAACCCCACGCCTCAAACCTCATAATCCCGTCGGTCCAGAGTCGGCGGCCCGAAAGCGCAATCAAGAAAGGTCCTCAAGTAATCAAGTCAGGGTCTGACCCCTTCTCCGCCCTTCTCCGGTTGCTAAAGCTCTTGGAATGCGATATAGAAAGAGCGATAAATAGGCTGGACTGATAGTATGGTCCAAAGAACTATCATCTATATAATCTTTATCAAGTTTGCTCGCTATGGGGAGGTAATATGGACGCTCAATGGATATCAGCTCTTACAGCTCTAGTTGCAGTGATAGTCAGCCCAGTTGTCTCGGTATATGTTGTAAAGAAACAAATTACTGCAAACGTGGTATCGGTAAATAGACAAAAGTGGATTGCTGATCTTCGGGATCAAATTTCAGAGCTAATTACTCTCATCATGTTTATCAACTTGAATCAAGCTAAAGAGGAGGTAATTCTGACTAAATTTGAAAGAGCATATCTAACTGAAACTAAAATCAATTTGTTAATTAACCCGAGAGAGAAGGATCACATTCAACTGACAAAACTCATTCGTTCCGCGATAGAAGAAATATTTAAAGAGAAGGCAGAGAAGGATTCGAAAAGGCTGATCGAAATCAGGGATTCAATTATATCTCTGTCTCAAGATATTCTGAAACGGGAGTGGGAAAGAGTGAAAACTGGAAAATGAGAGTCAAAGGTCTCAAAAGGATTTCAGAGAGATGATTAAGTTTATCAGGAAAATATTCCAGACATCTCGGGGCGATCAGCTAGTCCCCACACAAACAAAACACTCCGAGACGAGCAAGGAGAAGGCCCAGACCCTTGATCCTTCCAGTGCCCCTGTAATTAAACTGCCCCCAGGTTACCGTCCCAAGGAAGAATACCAATCACGATGGCCAGACGGATTCTGGGACCACATGAATAAAGCTTCGAGCCATTACAAGCGAGAATGGTATGCAAAGGCAAAAGAAGAATTTCTACATGCCAGATCCTTAAAAGACGATTATGACAGTCTAAACACCCAACTATTGCGCACCTACAGGAAACTCTACAAAAAAGCCACAGAAAATAAACGGTGGAGCGAGGCCTATGATGTATTGTCAGAGCTTTTTGAAACGCTGCCATCCGCAGTTACTGACACGGACAGAAGACAATATAATAAGATTATAAAAGAACTCCAGAAAAAGGACCCCGATTTTATTGGCCAACCTGTTGAGATGGAAAGACAATCGAAATCTAAGGAGAAAAAACCCATTGCAGAAATTGAACAGAACGAACAGATACCATTACAAATTCATGAGCACCTTGATTCATGGGTGCGTCCAAAGGGCGAGAAACCAATAAGGTGGTATGACACGCACCTGACTTCTGCTGGCTTTGTGTGCCGAAGGTCTGTTTATGACAAAGAACTGGGTGGATATAAATCCTCTCAATTCCGCTTAATAACGATCCAAATAGACGAACCTTCTGACATAGATATCC
>DATKZS010000143.1:0-29862 GCA_035527835.1 bacterium | reverse complement strand
GGCACCCGCGCCCCTTTAAGGGGGGAGCGGGTGCCCTCACCCGCGGTCCTCTATATGAGAACGGGTGCCCTCACCCGCGGCTCTTCTTAAAACGCGAGGTGCGGATGGGAAAGAAGATAGCGATCACGGGAGCGGCAGGCTACATCGGACGGATGCTGGTCGAGAGGCTCACCGCCAAAAAGGACGTGGAGAAGATCGTCGCCGTTGACGTGGTGCGGCCCGTGGGGCTGCCCTCCGGCGTTGAGACCGCCGAGGTTGACGTGCGCGACCCGGCCATCGTCCGGAGCTTTAAGGGCATGGACACCGTGGTGCACCTGGCCTTCATCGTGGCCGCCATTCACGATATCCCCAAGACCTATGACATCAACGTGAACGGCTCCCGGAACGTGCTCGCGGCCTGCGAAAAGGCCGGGGTGGAGAAGCTGGTGGCCGCGTCCAGCGTGGCCGCCTACGGCCGCCAGCCGCGCGACAACCGGCTCATCAACGAGGACACCCCGCTCACCGGCGACAACGCGAGCTATTACCTCCACACCAAGCGCCTGCTCGAAGAGGCCCTCGACGAGTTCGAAAAGCGCAACCCCGGCGTGGTCGTGACCCGCTTGCGCCCATCCATCCTGATCGGGCCGCGCAACAATAACTTCGCGCACGAGCTCGGCCGACTCCTGGTGGTCCCCCACATCAGGGAAGGAGCGTACCTGCCCGTGGTGCACGAAGAGGACGTGATTGACGCCTTCGAGCTGGCCCTGGACCGCGACGTGCCCGGCGCCTTCATCATCTCACTTCCGGAGCCGATAGCCATCGAGGGATTCGCCGCCAGGGACCGGCCGCGGGTCAGCGTCGGCATCGAAACCTTGAAAAAGCTCTCCCGCATCGGCTATGCCCTCCACCTCACCCTGCTCTCGCCCGACTGGATCGTGGCCGCCGAGGGCAACTGGCGCTTCGACCTCAACCGCTCCCGCGAGGTCCTGGGCTGGACACCCAAACACGACCTGGAAACCACCGTGCGCGAGATGCTGGAGAACGTTCAGCGCCGGCCGCTCTGGAAAAGAATGCTGGGAAAGGCGTGAAGCCGGACATGGAGCGGGCGTTGGCGCTGAAGCTCTCGGACGGCCTGTTCCTTTTTGACACCTTCATGGGCGGCCGCGCCGGCTACACCTCGGTGTTCGCGGTGATCGCTGACCGCGCCGCCATCCTGGACAGCGGCGTCTCGGTCACGGCCGGGAACGTGCTGGCCGGGCTCACCGAGGCCGGCGCGGAGCCCGCGGACGTGGCCTGGATCGCGCTCACGCATGCCCACTACGACCACGCCGGCGGCGCGCACGAGCTTCTGCGCCTGCTCGAGGAGCGGGGCAACCGGTCGGTTAAAGTAGCGTGCGCGGAAAAGCCCGCCGTGTACATAGGCCGCGCCGACATCTGCGAGAAGCTGATGCGCTCGGGCCGGGCCACCGACGGATCCCTGGCCGGAGACATGCTCCCCATCGGCCGCGACCGGATCCTGGTAATGAAGGACGGCGACGCGCTCGACCTGGGCGGCCTCACCGTCCGCGCCCTCGATGCCCCCGGCCACGCCAACGGCCACCTCATCTTCCACGTGCCCGAGATCTCCTTCCTCTTCGTCGGCGACGCCTGCGGCCTGCTCGCCCGCGATCCCGCCGGCCGGCCCGTGATCGCGCCCACCGCCTTTGCCCCGGAGTACCGCCACGATGACTACATCAATACCATGCGCCGGATCGCCGCCATGGGCATCGCCCGCATCGGCTGCGGCCATTTCGGGACCCTGCAAATTGAAGAGATCGTCCCGGCCCTGGAACAGGCCGTGGCCGCCGCCGAAAAGCTCCGCGCCATGGCCGTGGAGATAAAGGCGGGCAGGCGCGGCCGCGATTCCGTGCTCTCCGCGCTCGAGTCCGAGCTCGGCCCCGCCCTCATCTCCCTCTATCCTTCCCGCGAGCGCATGCTGCTCTCCCTCAAGACGATGATCGCCGGCTCGCTCCACGACCTGGAAAGAGACGCGGCGCCGTAGTACACTATCCCTCCAACGGAACCCGTTCCGCAACCTGCAAGGAATTATTAAGAAAGAATTTTAACAGGGATATACAGGGTGTTCAGGATTTCTGAAAATAAAAATTAATCCTGAACATCCTGTATATCCCTGTTAATAATATACTTGTTTTAACTATCCAAGATGAAGGAGAATGCAAAATGATCTACGACCTGCCCGCGCATTTCAGCCCCGAGATCTGGAGATGGCTGATCATGCCGCTCATCATCATGTGCCTGCGCATTTGCGACGTGAGCATGGACACCGTCCGCATCATCTTCATCAACCGCGGCCTCAAGGTGCTGGCCTCGGCCATCGGCTTCGTCCAGGTGCTGATCTGGCTCTTCACCATCACCCGGATCGTGCAGAACCTGGCCGAGGTCCAGTATTACATCGCGTACGCCGCCGGGTTCGCCGCGGGCAATTACCTCGGGATCTTCCTGGAGAGCAAGCTCGCCATCGGGCTGCTCGCCGTGCGCGTGATCACCAGGAAGGACGCCACCGAGCTCGTCAACTTTCTGCAGGCGGAGGAATTCGGCTACACCAGCATCGCCGCCCGCGGCACCGGCGGCGAGGCGCGGCTGCTCTTCAGCATCATCAAGCGCAAGGACCTGGAGCGCGTCATGGAGATCATCCACCGCTTCAACCCCAAGGCCTTCGTGTCGGTGGAGGACGTGCGCGCGGCGAGCGAGGGCATTTTCCCCTCACGCCGCCTGAAGAACGGGGTCATCGGTCCGGGAACCCTGCGCCGGTGAGCGCCACCCGGCAAAGCGATAGAGAATCATCGCCTGGGGAGGGGCTCATTTCGCACAGAGGCACGAAGAAAACAGAGTTAAGAAGAACGAAAAATATTTTTTCTCTGTACTGCTAACATCAAGGATGCATAAATTTCTTTGCACTTTTATGGAATCAATTATGAAAAAAGGCGCTTGCATGAGGGCCAGGGCAGGCCGGTTTACCGGCCTTGAATTTAGTGCAGGCCCGTGCTTTAGCGCGGGTTAACGAGGCCTCGGGCCCCTGCTCCGGACCCCGTTTCAACGGGGTTCTCGAAATAAAGGATTTATCCGGGGGCTAAAGCCCGGAGGCGTGAGAAGGACGTTAAAACGCCCTTGCTCAGGTCTTGCAGCGCCTCGATACCCGCCATCAATGGCGGGCCTGCATGCCTCTAAGAAAGCCCGATGAATCGGGCTTCTAAAGAAATGGCGGCTCGATGTGGAGCGCCTTGCGAGTGGGCATTTGGTTGCGGCCAAAGGCCGCGCTGTGTTCTCTGTGCCTCGGTGCGAGATCCGGTTCTTAATGGAGCAGGAAACGCCGTTGGATTGCAGTTCCGGCCCCCGTCCCTTATCATCTTCCATGGATGATCGCGGTAAGAGGCTTGAAGCAGGACCCGAAGGCGAAGAAGGCCATGGCCCGCTGGATTCATGCGCGGCTGGCCAAAGAGTACGGGGAGCAGGCGCCGCCGGAGCCACGGACCGACCCGCTCGACGAGCTTTGCCTGACCCTGCTCTCGCAGAACACCAACGACCTGAACCGCGACCGGGCCTATGCCGAGCTCCGGCGCCGCTTCCCCACCTGGGCTGAAGTCGCCGCCGCCCCCGTCAAAAAGGTGGAGGACGCGATCAGGGCAGGGGGCCTGGCGCATCAGAAGTCGGCGCGGCTTCAGGCCATGCTCCGGGAGATCGCGAGGAGGGAAGGGCGCCTGGACCTC
This sequence comes from bacterium, assembly GCA_035527835.1. Lineage (GTDB taxonomy): Bacteria > RBG-13-61-14 > RBG-13-61-14 > RBG-13-61-14 > DATKZS01 > DATKZS01. The sequence goes on along the minus strand of DATKZS010000143.1, from coordinate 26,116 downwards.
TCCCGCATCTGCCGCATGACGAGGGACGAGGCCCTGGATTACCTGTACTCGTTCAAGGGCGTGGGCAGGAAGACCGCGGCCATCGTGCTCCTGTTTTCCTGCGGCGTGCCGGTGTTTCCGGTGGACACGCACATCCATCGCGTGTCCCGCCGCTTGGGCATCGTGCCCATGAAAGCGGACGCGGACCAGGCCCACGACGTCCTCGACTTGATGGTGCCGGATAAAATGAAATACGGCCTCCACATCAACATGATCGCGCACGGACGCAAGGTCTGCCATCCGAGGAAACCGGAATGCGCCGCGTGCTGTCTAAGAAAAAAGTGCCCGTCGGCTTTCAGGATCAGGTAATGATTGAGTCATACCAAGCCATCGAGTCGCTCATCGAGTCCGTGCGCCGCCGGCGGAGGCGGATCCGGCTCGCGCGCCTCGCGCTCCCGCTCTTCATCGTCATCGCCGCCGCGTTGTCGGCCGCCGCGCTGCTGCCTTCCTTGCAGGGGGCCGCGAGGATGGCGTTGCGCGCCGCGCTGCTCTGTTCCATGTCCCTGGCCGCGATGGCCGCGCTCGTCCTGGCCGTGGTCCGCCGCGAAAACCTGGAAGCCGCCGCCCTGGCCATCGAGCGCGCCAACCCCTGGGTCAATAACGCGCTCATCAGCGCCATCCAGCTCGTGCGCGCCGCCGCCGCGACCGGCCCGGCCGGGGCCTTCAGCCGCGCCCTGCTCGACAAGCACCTCGAGTCCGCCGCCGCCATGCTCCCCCGCCTCGACCTGGAAAATTCCGCGCCAACCCAAAAGCTTAAAGTGCCAGCCATGGTCTTTTCCGCCGTTGCCCTCGCTTTTCTCGCCATGCTCTCGTTACGCCCGGAGCGCACGCGAAGCGGCCTGGCCGCGCTGCTCACCGAGCAATGGAGCATGGCCGCGGACCAGGCCAAAACCGCGTCGTTGCCGCTCACCACCGGCGATTTCACGCTCCATTACACCTTCCCGGCCTACAGCGGTATCAGCGCCCAGACCGTGGCCCACACCAATGGCGACATCGCCGCGCTCAAGGGCACCGCCGTGACCCTCGAGACCACCGCGCTCGAACCGCTCTCGTCCGCGTCCATCATCACCTCCACCGGCGCCCGCTACGCCATGTCCGTTGCCGGAGGCTCCGCGCTCAAGGCCGAGCTCGTGCTCTCCGACCCGGGCACCTATTACATCGAGGGCGTGGGCGCGGGCGGAATGAGGCTCGCGGAACCCCGCTCGCACCACATCGTGGTGGACCCGGACCTCGATCCGCTGATCACCATGCTGACGCCGGTGCAGGACGTGGAGGTCGCCGCGGAAGGGTCGCTTCCGATCAGCTACGAGGCCGGCGACGACTTCGGCTTGAGCGAGGTGGCGCTTATCTATCAGCAGGGCGGCGAAGACCACAAGGTCATCATCCGCACCGAGAAAGAATCGCCCCGCAACCGCCTGCAGGGCGACTATGAGTGGCTGATCTCCGAGATGGGCTTCAAGGAAGGACAGCGCATCCCCTTTTATCTCCAGGCTACCGACAACGACGAGGTGGCCGGAGGCAAGACCGGAAAGAGCGAGATGCGCGTGCTCGAAATCTTCAGCGCCCGCGGCCAGCACCGCAAGCTCCTGGCCCGCCAGGACGAGTTCTTCAACCAGATGATTGACCACCTGGCGTCCCATATCGGGGCGGCCCTCAAGGACCAGCCGGCAGCGGACCTGGCCGCCGGCGAGAAGGGACTGATCGAGGAGGGCCACAAGCTGCTCAGCTCCATCACCGACCTGCAACTGGCGCTGCTCGACGACGAGTACGCGGACCAGCTCGTGCTCGACACCCTGCTGGACATGGCCAGGCGATACTCGGCCCGGCTTGGCGAGAGGGAAAAACTGCTGGAGGACCCCGCCCGCTCCGCGCCGGACTGGGCCGCTTCCGTGAAATCGCTGCGCGCGACCTATCAGGGCGGATTGGAAAAAGACATCCTGTATTTCGACAAGCTGATCAAGAAGCAGCGGGTGGAGGACCTGATGGCCCAGGCCGACGACCTGTACCAGGCCCAGGCCGACCTGGCCGACCTGGTCGCCGAGTACAAAAAGACCGGCGACCCCGCTCTCCTCGAAAAGCTCCGCCAGACCATGAGCCAGCTCCAGGAGGCCTTTGACAACCTGATGCGCCGCATGGCCGAGATGAAGAAGGACCTGCCCGAGGAGTTCGTGAACGCCGACGCCATGAAAAAAGCGAGCGCCATGAACGTCGCCGATCAGATGGAAAAGCTCAGGAAGGCCCTGGCCGACGGCGACCTGGACAGCGCCATGGCCATGGCCGAGCAGTTTCTCTCCCAGATGGGCCAGTGGATGGCGGGAATGGAGGAGGGGGCCAGCCAGTTCGGACAGATGATGTCGGGGGAGGACATGCAAAAGCTCTCCGAAATGTCCACGCAACTCGATGACCTCGTCAAGAGGCAGCAGGAGATCGAGGACGGGATGCGCGACATCTATCAAGAAGCCCTCGACCGCGCCCAGCCTAAAGAGCCGGACGGCCAGGCCGCGCTGGGACTGGATGAAAAAATTCAACGCATGAACGATGAGCTCCTCCGCGCCCAGTCCAGCCTCCGCCGCATGACCCCTTCCGCCGACGGCGCCAAGCCGACGCTCAACAGCATCAACGAGAAGCGCAACCGGGCGGCCATTCCCTATTCCTATGTCCGGCGCGGGTTGAGCGACCTGCGCGGCGCGATGCGGGAAGCAGACCTGAATCAGGCCCTCGAACAGGCGGAAAAAATCAAGGAGGACCTGGAGCAGGCCAACCGCGACGCCACCAAGTTCGTCCAGGATGAAAACCCGGGGCCTAAGCAGGCCCGTGACGAGTTCGAAAAAGCCTCCGCGTCCTCCTCCCGGTTGATGGACGAGATTCAGAAGGACCTGGAGAACATGGACCAGGCCGCCGCCGTGCGCCCGGACCAGTCGGAGCGGGGTCAGCTTGACGAGCTTTCCCGGCTGCAGGAGGCCGTGCGCCAGGACACGCAATCAGTGCGGGAGGGCTATGACCAGCTCCGCCAACAAGTGCCGTCCCTGCCCCAGGACATCTCCGGCAGCCTGGACCAGGCCGCGCTCAACATGCACGATGCCTCCGGCGAGATGATGCTCGGAGACCCGGCCCGCGCCCAGGTCCCGGCCCGTGACGCGCGCATGAACCTGGAACAGGCCCGGAAAGGCCTGCAGCAGAGCATGCAGCAAATGGCCCAGAGCATGATGGGAAGCGCGGCCCGGATGGGAGGGGGCATGCCAATGGGACGCGGCCCCGGCGGCCGGGCGAACGACGGCGAAGGCGGAATGCTCTCGGGCGGAAAGGTGCAGCTCCCGGACGAAGGCGCCTACCAGGTGCCCGAGCAGTATCGCGAGGAGATCCTGCGCGCGATGAAGGAAGATTCGCCCGACGCCTATAAAAGCTTGAACCACGATTATTACGAGAGGCTGGTGCGATGAAAGATATATTAATGAGAGCGACAAATATTGGACGTCTCCGATATGGTGGCGGGGACACTCCTGTCCCCGGCGCATGTCAACCGTGCGGACGCCGCCCGACAAGAGGGTCGGGCTCCACCTCTTTAGTTAGATCCACAACGCGGACCGCGCTGCTCGCGCTCATCGTCTGGTCGCTGGCGCTCTCCGGCCGGCCGGCGTCCGCTGATGAGCCCTCCGCCGAGTTCATGCGGACCATGAACACCGCCCGCGCCACGCTCGGCCGCTGGGACTTCCACGAGGCCGACCGGCTCTCCCGCCAATTGCTCGACTTGGCCGCCAAGGACGGCGCCGGCCAGGCCTTGGCCAAGGCCCACCAGTTCCGCGCCAGCTACTGCTTCTTCGCCGGCGATTACGCCTGCGCCCGCGACGAGATGCAGACCTTCGGCGACCTCTCGGGCAGCAAGGAGCTCGGACTCCTCGACCGCTCCAAGAAGCTCGCGGAGGTGTGGCAAAACGCCGGCGAGTCGCGCTCCGACCACTTCATCGTGCGCTACCTTCCGGGCAAGGACTCGGTCCTGGCCGCGCCCGCGCTGGAGACGCTGGAGCGGGCGTATCTGGCGCTGACCGGGGATTTCGACATCGAGCCCGGCGACCCGGTGCTGGTCGAGATATATCCGTCATTCGATGCCTTCCAGGCCGCGACCAATCTCTCCCCGGAGGCCCTGGAAAATTCCGGCACCATCGCCGTGTGCAAGTACCGCCGCCTCATGATCAACACTCCGCGCAACCTGTCGCGCGGCTATTCCTACCGCGACACCCTCTGCCACGAGTTCGTCCACTTCCTGGTCTATCAGAAGTACGGCGACGGCGTCCCCATCTGGCTCCACGAGGGCCTGGCCAAGTTCGAGGAGTACCGCTGGCGCCAGGAGGGCGGCTCCCGGCTCAGCCCCGGCATGAAAAGCCTGCTCGCCTCCGCCATCCGCCAGAACGAGTTCATCACCTTCGACCAGATGCACCCGAGCTTCGCCTATCTCAAGACGCCGCGGCAGGGACAGCTCGCCTTCGCCGAAGTGTCCACCGTGGTCGAGTACTTCGTCAAGACCGGAGGCTGGAAATTGGTGTTCGCGCTGTGCGACGAGCTGCGGCATAATTCCGATTATCGCTCCGCCATCAGGAAGGTCACCGGCAAGCCCTTTGACCGCTTCTGGGCCGACTGGGTCGCCTTTGCCCGCGGGCTGGGATTCAAGGAGATCAAGGGCATGGAGATAACCGCCCTCGAGATCAAGAAGGGCGATCAAGGAGAGGACGACGATGACGAGCAGGTCGAGGAGTCGGACCTCGCCCAGGGCGACGAATGGAAGTACGCGCGGCTCGGCGACCTGCTCCGCGACCGCGGCCACTTTCGCGAGGCCTCTTTCGAGTATGGCCGCGCCCTTGAGATCGCCCCGTATTCCCTGCGCATCCTGAACAAGGCCGGCCGGTGTTATTATCTGGACCAGGACTACGAGCTCGCGCTCACGCCGCTCTACCGGGCCGTGGAACTCTATCCCGGATACAGCACCACTTACATCAACCTGGGGCGCGCGCTCTACGAGATGGGGCGCAAGCAAGAGGCCGCGGAAATGCTCGGAAAGGCCCTCGACATCAATCCCTTCAACCCGATACCCTATGGGTATCTCATCAAGATTTACGAGGGCAAAAAAGACGACTCGAGGGTGAAAAGGCTGGAGGATGACTACCGGATCATCACCGGATGAAATTCCGAAGCCCTGAAAGGGCGAATATATCAAATAGCCCAAGGTCGGTCGTCCCCGGATTGCCCTGGGACATAGGCGCCCGATGAAATTCCGAAGCCCTGCAAGGGCGATATTATGATAGCCCAGTCATACATGGCGCTTCGCGCCACCCTGGAATGCTGAAAACGGCGGGGGGAGGGTAGGACAGACATTCTTGTCTGTCCGCCGCTGGACAGGCAGGAATGCCTGTCCTACCATCTATTTTCAGGACAGGGTTGGCCGTCTTCGGCCTACCCTGGGATATCGGATACGTAATATCCTTTTCAGCCCTGAAGGGGCGTAATAAAAGTGGGTGATGGAATAGGCGCCGGCATGGCCGGCAAGGGAGCGGGACAAGAGTGTCCCGCCCACCATTCAATGGAAAGGAAAGAGGGACCACATGATGGAACAGTTGGCGGCCAACACGGAGTTAACCGCGGCATCGGAAGCGGAGCTGGAAGCGGCCGGCGAGATCGGACGGAGCCGGGAACAGATCCTCAATGAAGTGAACAAGGTGATCGTCGGGCAGGAGAAGGTGATCGAGCTCCTGCTCATCTCCCTGTTCTCGCGCGGCCACTGCCTGTTCGTGGGAGTGCCCGGGCTGGCCAAGACCCTGCTCGTCAGCACCCTCTCCGAGGTCCTGAACCTCAGCTTCAGCCGCATCCAGTTCACCCCCGACCTCATGCCCGCCGACATCACCGGGACCGACATCCTCGAAGACGATGCCGCGACCGGCAAGCGCAAGTTCAACTTCATCAAGGGGCCCATCTTCGCCAACCTGCTCCTGGCCGACGAGATCAACCGCACCTCGCCCAAGACCCAGGCCGCGCTGCTCCAGGCCATGCAGGAGCACCGCGTCACCACCGGCGGACATACCTACGTGCTCGATCCCCCCTTCCTGGTCATGGCCACCCAGAACCCCATCGAGCAGGAGGGCACCTACCCGCTGCCCGAGGCCCAGCTCGACCGCTTCATGTTTCAGATTGACGTGGACTACCCGGACTTTGATGAGGAGATGGAAATCGTGCGCGCCACCACCTCGTCATATCTGGCGGAGCCGAAAAAGATCCTCTCCGCCGAGCGCGTGGTCGCGCTCCAGGACCTGGTCCGCAAGGTCCCGGCATCGGACCACGTCGTCAAGTACGCCGTGGCCCTCGCCCGCAACTCAAGATCGCGGCAAAACGAAACGCCGGAATACGTCAAAAAATGGGTCGCGTGGGGAGCCGGGCCGCGGGCCAGCCAGTACCTCATCATCGGCGCCAAGGCCCGAGCGCTCATCCACGGACGACATGCCGCGTCATGCGACGACGTCCGCGCCATCGCGCCCTCCGTGCTCAAGCACCGCATCATCACCAACTTCCACGCCGAGGCCGAGGGCATCGGGCCCGACCGCATCATCGCCCAGCTCCTCGAGTCCGTGCCCGAAGACGCGCCGGCAAGGTAGCCCGCGTGCTCACGCCCCACGCCCATATCCCGCCGGTGCAAAGCACATGAGCGCGAACTCGTTCGTTGACCCCGAGCTGCTCCGCCGCATCCAGGCCCTCGAGCTCCAGGCCCGTGAGGTCGCCGAAGGCGTGCTCCTCGGCATCCACCACGCCCCCGACCGCGGCCGCTCCATCGAGTTCGCCGAGCACAAGGAATACTCGCCCGGCGACGACCTCCGCCGCATTGACTGGAAGGTCTACGCCAAGTCCGACCGACTCTATATCAAGGAGTACGAGGACGACACCAACATCACCTCCCTGGTCCTGCTCGACGGCTCCGCCTCCATGAGCTACCAGGGACAGCGCGCCCGCGAAGCCGGGTCTCCCACCAAGCTCGACTATGCCCGGACCATCGCCGCCGCGCTCTCCTACCTCTTGCTCACCCAGTCCGATTCCGTGGGCCTCGGAATCATGGGACGCGGCATCCACGGCTTCCTGCCGCCCCGCGCCCGCCAGGCCCACTTCCACGAGATCGTGGCCCGCCTGGCCGAGCTCGACGTGGAGATGGGAACCGACATCGGCCGGGCCCTGGCCGACGCCGCCTCCCTGGTGAAGGGGCGGGCATTGATTATCATCATCTCCGACCTGCTCGACGACCCGGGACCCATGCTCAAGGCGCTCAGCCTGCTGCGCCACCGCCGCCACGAGCCCGTGATCTTCCACGTGCTCGATCCCGACGAGATCGAGTTCCCCTTCGAGCGCCTCTCCCTTTTCAAGGACATGGAGGGACCAGCCAGATTGCTGGTCGAGCCGCGCTCGATCCGCGACGAGTACCGCCGCCACTTCGGCCGCTTCCTGGCCGGGGTCAAGGACGAATGCGCGGGCCACGGAATTGACTACCGGCTCGCGCTGACCACCGAGCCGCCCGCGCTCCTGCTCACCTCCTGGCTCGCCTACCGCGCCGCCGCCTCGGGATCGAGGAACCGAAGATGAGCGGCCTCTCCTTCCTCAATCCCTGGATCGCGCTCGGCGCGCTCGGCGTGGCCGCGCCCATCATCATCCACTTTTTTTTCCGCCGCCGCGCGCGCGACTTCGAGTTCTCGGCCATGCGCTTCGTGATCCTCTCTTACAAGAAGGTGGCCCGGAAGCTCCTGCTCCAGGAATACCTGCTGCTCGCGGCCCGCTGCCTGATGGTGGCGCTCCTGGCCCTCGCCCTGGCCGTGCCCCTCATCAAGAAGAGCGTCGTCGGCATCAAGCGCGGCCAGCGGCCCATCGCCGCCGTGTTCGTGCTCGACTCGTCCCTCTCCATGACCCGCGCCCAAAACAACGGCGCCCTGTTCGACGACGCCAGGAAGGACGTGGAGGACTGGATCGCCCAGCTCACCGAGAACGACCGCGCCGGGATCGTGGACGCGGTCAGGCTCACGCGCACCGACATGGGATCCGATCACAAGAAGCTCGCCGCCGCCCTCGCCGCGATCAATCCCACTTACTCTCCGGCCCGCATGGGCGACGCCATCGCCATGAGCGCGTCCATGCTCTCCGACCTATCCGCCATGGACCGCATGGTCCTGGTCTTCACCGACATGCAGCGCACCGGATGGACCGCGCCCGCGTCTAAAACCACGGACCTGCCGCCCCTCTACATCATTGACATGGCCAGGGACCTCAAGCCCGACAACCTCTCGCTCAGCGACATCGCCATCAACTGGAAGGCCCTGGCCCGGGAGGAGGCCGCCCAGATCAGCGTCAAGGTCCACAACTACGGCGTGGCCGACGCGCGCAAGGTCCTGCTCCGCGCCGAATTCGGAGAAGAGACCGCGGCGCAGGGCTTTGTTGACGTACCCGCCGGCGGCGAGGCCGAAAAGGCCATGATCCTGACCGACGTGCCCAGCGGCGCCGGCGCGGTGCGCCTGATGGCGGACGACGGCATCCCCGGCGACAACGCGCAATACTTCAGCTTGAAGGGCGGCCACGAAGTCCGCGCCCTCATGGTGGACGGAGACCCCGCAACCGGCTACCTCGATGCCGAGACCTATTTCTTGAACCAGGCCCTCAACCCCAGGCTCTACGTCCGCTCCCGAGTCAGCCCGCGCACCGTGACCGTGGGCGAGCTCGCATCCGTGAACTTTGCCGATTACCAGGCCGTCGTCCTCGCCAACGTCGGAAAGCTCGGTCCCGCCACGGTGAAAAGCATCAAGCAGTTCGTGCAAAGCGGCGGCGGACTGCTTCTGACGCTCGGCGGCAACGTGGACGCCGACCTCTACAACGCCCTGTGGGGAGACCTGTTGCCGCGAGAGCTGCGCGGAGTGTTGCAGCCCTACGCCGGAGCGCAAAGCGCCTCTTCCGTCCGCGTCATGCACCTCGAGACCCCGGCTTCCGGCGCCGGCCAGCACCCCGTCCTTTCCATTTTCTCCGACGTGAGCCAGGGAGACCTCGGCCTCGCCGGATTCACCAAGTACTTCGTCATGCAGCAGGAGGTCACGCCGAAATCCACCGTCATCTTGCGCCTCACCGACGGCACGCCCATGATGGTGGAGGGGCGCTACGGCAAGGGCAAGGTCATTGTCTTCGCGTCCAGCGCGGACCGGGCCTGGAACGACCTCTGCATCCATCCCACCTATCTGCCCCTGTTCCAGCAGGCCGTGCAGTACCTGGCCGACGCCCTCATGGCCAAGGACTCCGGCCGCATCTTCGCCGGAGCGGTGGTCGAGCTCCCGGTCGGATCGGACGTGGCCGGCGCGCGCGTCATGGCCCCGGACCAGAAAATCTTCCCCGCCGAGCTCATCGCGGAGCAGGGCGCCCGGCGCATCCGCATCACCGATACCGCTCTGCCCGGCGTATACTACGTCCTGCTCCTCCGCGACCAGTCCTCCGCGCCGGCCGCATTTTCCGTGAGCGACGCCGACCGCACCATCGTGCTCAACGTGGACCCCGCCGAATCGGACCTTGCCCGCCTGAGCCTTGACGAGATCAAGGCCCGCCTCGGCTCGGGAGCCGTCAGGGTCTCCGCCCCGGGGATGCAGCTCGATCCCGATTCGCCGGCCGCAACGGAAACCCATTCCTACGCCGCCCTCATGCTCTGGGCCTTGATCGGACTCGCCGTCATGGAGCGCGCCCTCACCAGGAAAGGGTGAGGAATGGCGGTAGGCCCGACACTCCTGTCGGGCCGCGCAACGAGGCGGAACAGGAGTGTTCCGCCTGCCTCTTAAGAGAGAAGGATGAAGGATGAAGGATAAAAAAAGAACCATTAACCGAGCGGGCGGGATCAGCCGGCGCTCCGCGCTATGCTCCCTGGCCGGCGCGGGCGGCCTGGCGTGGTCGCTGCTCCGGCCGGGACCGGCCCGGGCCCAGTTCAGGGGCCCGAACTTTTTCGAGCCGGAGGTCCCGGAGCGGCCCACCTTTTTCTTTGGCCAGGTCGTGTACGGGACCGGCCTGTCCTGGAACCCGTACCCCACCTCGGCCCGCAGCCTCATGGAAATCCTGGTCAAGCGCACCAGCGTGCTCGCGTCGCCCGACCGCGTGGACCTCCGTCTCGGTGACCCCAAGCTCTTCCACTACCCGTTCCTGTACTGGACCGGCGCGCGCGAGTTCGACCCGCTGCCCGAGGCCGACGTGCAACGTCTCAAGACCTTCCTCGAATTCGGCGGCTTCATGCTGGTGGACGACGCGCTCAGCGCCTCCGGCATAGGCTTTGACCAGTCCTTCCAGCGCGAGCTCTCCCGCATCTTTCCCGGCGAGACCCTGGCCAAGCTCCCGGAGGACCACACCGTGTTCCAGTCCTATTACCTTATCAGCCGCGTCGTCGGCCGCGCCTCGAACCGGCCGTTCCTCTCCGGCATCACCCGCGGCGAGCGGACCCCGCTCATCTACTCCGCCAACGACCTGGGCGGCGCCTGGGCCCGCGAGGCCTCCGGCCGCTGGGTCAACAACGTCGAGCCCGGCGGCGAGGGCCAGAGGGAAATGGCCGTCCGGCTCGGCATCAACATCGTGCTTTACGCTCTGTGCGTGAACTATAAAAAGGACCTGATCCACGTGCCCTTCATCTCCGAGCGCAGAAGCGGCAGGAGGCCGAGACCCTGATGTTTTCCTGGCTCTCAAAGCTCGGCGTGGACACGACCGGGTTTGACCGGTGGCAGGTCAAGCTCAGCGGACTGGACAGCCGCCTCACCTGGTTCCTGCTCATCGCGGCCGTGCTGGCCGGAGCGCTGTGGACGTGGTCGTCGGTGCGCGAGCTTCCCGGCCGGGGGAGGCGCGTGTTCCTGGCCGCATGGCAGGCCGTTACTCTGGCGCTCCTTCTGATCGTCCTCATGCAGCCGGCCATTCGGCTGAGCAAGGTCGCCAGGGTCAAGGACCGGGTGGCCGTGCTCCTCGACACCTCGCTGAGCATGACCCTGCCCTCCGGCAACGGCGACCGGTCGCGCGCCGACGAGGCCATCGTCTTTTTCTCGCGCCGCCAGGGCTTCTTCAAGGACCTGGAGGACGAGTTCGCCGTCACGTATTACGGTTTCGATACCGAGCTCCATGAGCTCTTGGCAAGGCCGGATGGAACGGCCGCGTTCAAGGGAGGGGGCACCGATCTCATTGGCGCCGTCTCCTCGGCGGCCGGAACGGGCGCGACCGCGCCGCTGGCCGGGATGGTCGTGGTGTCGGACGGATCGGACACCGTGAAGCTCATGGACCGCGGAGCGGCGCGGGACGGGGCCGCGGCGATCAAGGGCATGCTCGGGGGCCTGGCCGCTCCGGTGCATACCGTGGCCTGCGGCCGGAACGCCTCGGTCCGCGACCTGGCCATCGTGGACGTGCGCCATGACGATTACGGCTTCGTGCACAACCCGCTGGAGGTGGTGGTCGCGATCAAGGCCCAGGGCGGCGTGGCCAGCCAGGCGCCGGTGATCTTCAAGCAGGGCGACAATGTGCTGGCCAGCGCCAGCGTCACGCTCGCCCCGGGCCAGTCCGAGACCGAGGCCAGGCTGAGCTTCACGCCGCGCCAGGTGGGCGAGTTCATGTTCTCCGTGGAAATCCCGGTGGTGCCCGGCGAGCTGACCGCGCTCAACAACGTCTATCGCTTCCCGCTGAAAATCCTGCGCGACAAGGTGCGCATCCTTTACATCGTGGGCAACCCGTCGTGGGACGAGCGCTTCCTGCGCCTGGCCCTGCAAAAGAACCCGTCGGTGGACCTGGTCTCCTTTTACATCCTGCGCGACCACTGGGACGATTTCCGCGCGGCCCAGGACGAGGTCTCGCTGATCCCGTTCCCGACCGAGGAGCTTTTCACCAAGGAGCTGGACACCTTTGACCTGGTGATCTGGCAGAACTTCCGCGGCCCCATCTACATGCCCGGGGCCTACGCCCGCTACATGGCCGAGCTCAACCGCTTTGTCAAGGACCGGGGCGGCGCGCTGCTCATGATCGGCGGCCACCGCGCCTTCTTCGGGCAGGGGCGGCTGGATCCCAAGCTCCAGGACATGCTGCCCGTCGAGCCCACGCCAGCCGTGCCCAACTATGTCGAGGAAGAGTTCAAGATCGGGCTCACCGACGCGGGACTCCGGCACCCGATCATGAACGTGGGCGACGGCGGCCAGGACCTCAAAGACTTGTGGGAGGGCCTGCCCGCGCTCTCCGGCTTCAACCGGGTAGAGCGCCTGGCCCCCGGCGGACTGGCCCTGGCCGTGCACCCGTATGAAAAGGGGCCCGACGGCCCGCTCCCCGTCATCGCCGTGCGCGAGTACGGCGCCGGCCGGGTCATGGCCGTGATGACCGACTACACCTGGTACTGGAACTTCGTGGCGGTCGGCGAGGGCCTCTCCAACAAGCCCTACCAGCGCTTCTGGGAAAACGCCGTGCGCTGGCTCCTGCGCGACCCGGAGATGCGCCTGCTCTCCCTGACCGCTGACAAGGGCAAGGTCCGGCCCGGAGAGCAGGTCACGGCCATGCTCGAGGTCCTGGACGAGACCTACAACCCCACTGACCAGGCCCAGGTCAAGATCGAGGTGGAGGAGCAGCCGGCCGGGAGCAGCCTGCAGCTCCCCGAGCCCGAGCACTACGGCCTGGGCAAGTACCGGGTCGCCCTGGCCCCGCTGGCCGCCGGCGGCTACCGCCTGCGCGCTTCCGCTGAGCTCATGGGCCGGTCGCTCGGCCAGGCCGACGTGATCTTCGAGGCCTCCGAGGACAGCGCCGAATGGCGCGACGTCATGCCCCGGCCGGAAAACCTCGCCATGATCAGCGAGGCCACCGGCGGCAAGGCCGTCACCGCGGCGGACGATCCGGATAAATTCGCCTTCAACCGCTCCCATCAGGAGCAGGTGATCGGGCAGAAGGACCTGCCGGTCTGGGACAACTGGGCCGTGTTCACCACCTGCTTCGCCATGCTGACGGCCGGATGGTACTTCCGAAGGAAGTGGGGGTTGAGGTAGGGCGCAATTGGATCTGATTTTTTAACCACAGATGAACACGGATCAACACAGATTAAGAAATGGTCTTGGAAAAAATCCGTGTTAATCTGTGTTCATCCGTGGTTAATCTCTTATGCCATGCTTTGTCCATGATCCTATACGTCAATAATTACTCCATCTCATCGGCCGCCTTCCGGTATTTTTCCAGCAGCATTGACGCCACCGGCCCGGGCCGGCCGGAGCCTACCGGCCGATGGTTGGCCTCGACCACCGGCACGATCTCCTGGATCGAGTTCGTCATGAACGCCTCGTCCGCGCCCGCCAGGATCAGCGGCGAGAAGTAGTTCTCCCGGATCGGAATGTTCTCTTCCGCGGCGAGACGCAAGATCACGCCCCTGGTGATTCCGGGAAGGATGGGGCCGGTGAGCGGCGGCGTGAAGAGCTGGCCGTACTGGAGTGCGAAGATGTTGCCGGTGGAGCAGCAGGCCGCGTTGCCGCGCTCGTCCAGGATCAGGGCCTCGTCTCCGCCGGCGGCTTCCGCCTGCGTGCGCGCCGCGAGGTGGGGCAGCCGGTTCAGGGTCTTGTGCCGGAAAGTAGGGTTGTTCTCGGAAAAGCGGACGGCGGCGGTCATCAGCTTGATGCCGCGCTCGGCGCGCGCGGCGATCTGGTCGGACAGCGGCTCCGCGCTGATGAAAAGGGTGGGCGACTCCGTCGGCGCGAGGCTCATGGCGCCGCTGTGCCGGCCGCGGGTCACGGTGATGCGGACGCGCGCGGAGTCGAGCCCGTTTTTTTCGAGGAGCCGGCCGGCCATCCCGGCCATCTGCTCCGGCGGCCATGGCAGCCTGATGTTGAACGCGGCGCCGGAGGCGTAAAGGCGTTCGAGGTGGGCGGCCAGACGGAACAGCCGGCCGCCGTAGGCGCGCATGGTCTCGAACAGGCCGTCGCCCAGGATGAAGCCGCGGTCGTCCACGCTCACCCGCGCGTTCCCGGCCTCCACCATTTCCCCGTTCAGTAGCGCCCACGCCGCGGCCATGGCCTATTTTTCCTTTTCCCCGGCCAGCTCATGGGCCTTCTTCAGCATCCACGCGGTCAGGTCTCGGGCCTCCACCGTGCCCGCGCGCGCGCCCTTCACGTAAACCTGTATCCCCTTGGGCGTGCCCACGGCGCCGAGGTCGGAGTGCCGCGCCTCGCCGGGGCCGTTCACGCCGCAGCCCATCACCGCGATGCGAAGCGGAGAAGAGACCGATGCCAGCCGCCGCTCCAGGGCCGCCGCCGTCTTGAACACGTCCAGCCCGGCGCGCGCGCAGGTGGGGCAGGCCACGATCTCGACGCCCCGGTTGCGCAGCTTAAGCGACCGGAGCAGGCTGTAGCAGGCCCGGACCTCGTCTTGCGGGTCCGCGGCCAGCGAGATCCGGATGGTGTCGCCGATGCCCTCAGCGAGGAGCACCCCGAGCCCGGCCGCCGACTTGATCAGGCCCGAGAACAGCGTGCCCGCCTCCGTGATCCCGATGTGCAGAGGATAATCGCGCATCGCCCTCATCCGCCGGTACGCCGCGATGGTGGTCATCACGTCCGAGGCCTTGAGCGACACCTTGATGGCGGCAAAGCCCATCTCCTCGAGCAGCGAGATGTGCTCCATGGCCGAGGCCACCAGCGCCTCCACCGCCGACCCGTGCTTCTCGCGCACGTCCCGGGCAATGGAGCCGGAGTTCACGCCCACCCGGATGGGGACGCCGCGCGACTCGGCAACCCGGACGATCTCGCGCAGCGCCTTCCGGCTCCGGATGTTGCCCGGGTTAAGCCGAAGCCCGTGCACCCCGGAATCGAGCGACTCGAGCGCCAGCTTGGGATCAAAATGGATGTCCGCGACCACCGGGATGGGCGAGCGGGCGATGATCTTCTGGAGCGCCCGCGCGGACTCCTGGTCCGGCACCGCCAGCCGGATCACCTCGCACCCCGCCTCGGCCAGGCCGCGCACCTGGCGCAGCGTCTTCTTCACGTCGCGCGTGTCCGTGTTGGTCATGCTCTGGACCACGACCGGGTTGCCGCCCCCGATCATGACCCCGCCCAGGCTCACGACCCGCGTGCCCCGGTCCTGGTTATTCGGTTGCAATTGCACATCCCTCCGGCAACGTAGCCGGCAACGGCCGACACGGCTTAATGATAGCGCAGATTCATCAGAGGTTCACCCTGAAGCGGAAAACCGGGGCGGTCGGCGTTGACCGGCCCCGCGAAAAGAAGGCGTCTTCAGGAATCGGTTGGGCAGGCTGAAGGAAAAAAGGGATGGCCGCTTACTGTTCTTTGTTCGGTTCCGGTCCGGCTTTCCGGATCCCGGCCTCCACTTCATCCGGATG
The DNA here is from genome assembly GCA_035527835.1 of bacterium. Taxonomy (GTDB): domain Bacteria; phylum RBG-13-61-14; class RBG-13-61-14; order RBG-13-61-14; family DATKZS01; genus DATKZS01. The sequence continues at coordinate 10,710 of DATKZS010000143.1, read as the reverse complement.
CGGCTCGGAGCCGGGCTCGACCTCGAACTGGTGCCCGCAATGGTGGCACACGGTCCGGCGCGAGTCAATGATCTGGTTGCAGCCGGGGCATTTCTTGCCGGACAGGCGCTTGCGCTTGCGCTTGACATTATGGGAGGAGTGGCGGCTGGACGAGGCCGGCTTATTTTTGGTCACGATCACGCTCCTCACGTACCAGGCCAGGACCGCGGCATAGGCCAGGAGGAGCATGGTGAGCATGAGGTCGAGTCGGTTCATTACTGCTTTGATACTCCGCTTTCAAGCAATCGAGCGCTTTATGCGATTTGGCCGCTCAAGCTCGAGGTCCTTTGAAAAATGTGATGTCTTGGAATTTTTATTGACTGGTTTTTGCCGGACCTCTACACTACACTACACTAGGCATTATAAATTCAATGGCGACAAAAATCAAATTGCTGCCGGAGCAGGTTGCCAACCAGATCGCGGCCGGAGAGGTGGTGGACCGTCCGGCCTCCGTGGTGAAGGAATTGATCGAGAACTCGCTGGACGCGGGCGCGCGCCGGCTCATGGTCGAGATCGAGCAGGGCGGCCGGCGCCTGGTCCGGGTGGCGGACGACGGCGATGGGATGGGCCGCGAGGATGCGCTCCTGTGCCTGGAGCGACACGCCACCAGCAAGATCCGCCGCTTGGCCGACCTCTTCTCCATCGGCACCCTGGGCTTCCGGGGCGAGGCCCTGCCCAGCATCGCCTCGGTTTCCGACCTGACCCTGGTGACCCGGGAAGAGGACGCCCTGGCCGGGGTCAAGGTCGTGGTCGAGGCCGGCGTGATCAAGGACGTAGCGGATGCCGGCGTGCCCCGCGGCACCGAGGTCACCGTGCGCCGCCTGTTCTTCAACGTGCCCGCCCGCCGCAAATTCCTGAAGAGCGTGGAAACTGAATTCTCCCACGTCACCACCCTGGTCTCCAACATGGCGCTGGCCCGCCCCGACGTGCACGTCACCCTGCTCCATAACGGACGCGTCATCTTCGATCTTCCCGGCGCCAGTGACCTTTCCGGCCGCCTCCGCCACGCCCTCGGCGCCGACGCCCTCCACCACCTGGTCCCGATAAACCAGGAGCACCACGCCGCGCTTGGCAACGGGTCCCTCAAGGTGCACGGCTATATCTCCCTGCCCTCATACACCCGCGCCTCCACCCGCAGCCTCCACGTCTTCGTGAACCAGCGCTTCGTCCGCGACCGCCTCATCAACCACGCCGTGTTCGAGGCCTACCGCGGACTGGTCCCCAAGAACCGCTACCCGCTGGTCGTCCTCTTTATTGACCTGCCCCCGGACGCCGTGGACGTGAACGTGCACCCGGCCAAGCACGAGGTACGCTTCCGCGAGCAGAACGCGGTGCATGACGCCGTGATGAACACGCTGCTCGCCGCCCTCAAGAACGCGGACCGGGCCGGGGCCGCGCCGGTGGTGGACGACGAGACCGCGCGCCCCTTCCGCGGAACCAGGCCCGGCAACCCAATCATGGAGCGGCCCGTGGAACCGCCGCCGGCGGGCGGAGTGGCCGACGCGCTGCAAAGATACTATCGGAGAATGGACGGCGCCGAAGGGCGTGAGACCTGGACCAGGCACGGGGAATCACGCGCGGCCGCGGCAAAGCAGCCGGAAGGGCAGGGCGCACCGCGGCCGCGCGGTGAGCCCGCGCTCGAATTCTCGGAGCTTCGCGTGATCGGGCAGGCGGCGGGGACGTTCCTCCTGGCCGAGTCCCAGGATTCGCTCATCATCATTGACCAGCACGCCGCCCATGAAAAGGTCGTGTACGAGCGGCTGAAACAGCAGTTCCGCGACGAGTCATTGGCGCGGCAGCCGCTCTTGTTCCCGGCCACCGTGGAGCTCACCTATGAAGAGGCCAGGCGGGTGGAGGCGCACCTGGACACGCTCGCCCGCTTGGGCCTCGAGGTCGAGCCGTTCGGCGGGAACACGGTTGCGGTCAAGGCCCTGCCGGCGCTGCTCTCGGGCGCGGACGCGGCCCGGCTCCTGCTCGAGGTGGTGGACAGATTGGAAGGCCCGCGCGGCAAGGCGGCGGTGGAGGAGAGGCTGGATGATGTGTTCGCGGTCATGGCCTGCCATTCGGTGGTGCGCGCGCACCAGGTCATGAGCGTGGAGGAGATAAGGTCGCTGCTCCGGGCCATGGAAGAGGCCGAGTTCCCCGGACATTGCCCCCACGGACGCGACGTGGTGGTCCGCATCAAGTTCAAGGACCTGGGAAAATGGTTCGGAAGATGAGCGAAGAAAGGCCGCGCATCGCCGTCATCACCGGGCCCACCGCCACCGGCAAGTCCCGCGCCGCCCTCGACGCCGCCCACGCGCTGACCGATCGCGGCCGCCCCGCCTGCATCATCTCCATGGACTCGGTCCAGGTTTATCGCCACATGGACATCGGCACGGACAAGCTCCGGACCGATGAACGCGAGGGCATCACCCACCACCTCATTGACGTGGTCACCCCCGACCTCACCTACAGCGCCGCCCAGTTCTCCGCGGCCGCCGACCGGATCATCCTTGACGCCTGGCAGAGCGGCGGCGCCGCCGTGCTGGCCGGCGGCGCCGGCTTTTATTTGCGCTCTTTGCTCTGGGGCCTCTTCCCCGGCCCGTCCGGGCATCCGGAGATCAGGGAGCGGCTGTACGAAGAAGCCTCGCGGACCGGCGCCGAGGCCCTGCACCAGCGGCTCGCCGCCATTGATCGCGAGGCCGCGCTGCGCATTCATCCTCACGACCACGTGCGCATCATCCGCGCTCTGGAGGTCTTCGAGCTGACCGGAGAGCCTCTCTCCGGCCACTTCAAAAAGCAGGAGCATGACGGGCCGCGCTATCCCGCCCTCATCATCGGCCTGTCCGTGGACCGTGACCTGATGTACGAGAGGATCAACGCCAGGGTGGACGACATGATGGCGCGCGGACTGATCGGGGAAGTGGAGAAGCTCCGCGCCATGGGTTACGGACCCGGGCTCGCCAGCCAGCAGGCCCTCGGATACAAGCAGGTCCACGAGATGCTGGACGGCGCCATTGACCGCGGCCGCGCGTCCTACCTCATCAAGCGCGACACCCGCCACTACTCGCGCCGCCAGCTCACCTGGCTGCGCAAGGAAAAGGGGCTGGCCTGGATGGACGCCGGCCAACCGGGTATCATAACCCAACGGATCGTCAAATTTATTATCGAGGGTAAATCATGAAGAGACTTTCCGACCAGATCGTGAAGACCGCCCAGGACCGGCCGTGCCGGGACTGCGCCAACACCTTCCGGGCCTGCCCCATGTTCATGGTGCTGGCCATGAGCCGCGTGCCGGAGGGCATGGAGGTGAACGTGGTCGCCTGCCCCGAGTACCGGAAGCTGGAGGACGCCGATGCCGAGGCCGTCCGCGCCGGCAAGTCAATCGGCGGGCTCATCCGGTGACAGCTCCTCATAACGCGAGGCGGCGCCCTGAAATAATGAAAAGATTTTTGACAGGATTAACAGGATGTTCCGGAGCGAGTAGATGCTTATTTTCTTTCATCCTGTTCATCCTGTTAATCCTGTCAAAAATTATTTTCTAAACAGGGACCCGGGATGACAAGCTACTGGAAGCCGCGCTGGCCCAACCTCGTGTTCTTCGGGTCCTACCGCGAGCTCCAGTACCGCATTGACATCCGCGGCGGAGAGGAATCGCTCTTCCGCCTCATCTCCAATTCCGGGCCGGGCTTCACCCTCACGCTCCTGCGCGCGCCGGAAAGCCCCGGCTTTGTGCCCCAGGGCGCGACCCCGCCGGAAGCCGACGTACTCTGGCTCAATAACGAACCGTGCCGCCGCGCCATCGCCTCCTTAATGGAGATCCACTTCTCGCGCCTTATAGCCGCCGGCAATTCCATCCAGTGCTTTTGCGACCCGGCCCGCGACGACATCCTGCCGGAAGGCCGCCAGCTCACCTGGTGCATGGAGCAGGTGCACCTGCTCTGGTCCGCGGTCCCGGCCGAGGCCCGCCGCTCCTTGCCCAAGTCCGACTTCATGGCCTGACCCTATAAATCCCCGTGGTTTTTCCACTCGCATCATGATACGATGCTTTCCGTTCGGCCCTTTTTCTTCAGCCCTGAAAGGGCGTAATAATTCCGAAACAGTACATTAGCGAAAGTGAATATGAGGAAGGAGGCAAGGTAATGAGAGCAAGATGGGCGGCATGGGCAATAATGATTTTGGCGGCGCTGACGCTCGCCGGAGAGGGCAGGGCGCAGGACTTGTGCGCGGAGCCGGTGGCCACGGCCTCCGGCAAGGTGCGCGGCATGAGCGACAAGGAGGCCGCGACCTGCTCGTGGCTGGGCGTCCCCTACGCCGCGCCGCCGGTGGGCGAGCTGCGCTGGAAAGCGCCGGCGCCCGCCCCGGCCTGGACCGGAGTGCGCGACGCCGTGAAATACGGCGACCGCTGCCTGCAGAAAGGGACGATGGCCGCGGTGGACATGGGCTCGGGCGTGTCCATGTCCGAGGACTGCCTCTACCTGAACGTCTGGCGCCCGAAAAAGTCCGGGTCCTTCCCGGTCATGCTCTTCATCCACGGCGGCGGCTACACCGGCGGCTCCGGCAGCACCGAGATGTACAAGGGCGACCGCATGGCCGAGCGCGGCGACGTGGCGGTGGTCACCATCAACTACCGCCTCAACGTCTTCGGCTTTCTGGCCCATCCCGCGCTCCGGGCGGAGGACGCCAACCAGAGCACCGGCGGCTACGGCTCGCTCGACCAGGTGGCCGCGATCAAGTGGGTCCACGACAACATCGCGGGCTTCGGCGGCGACCCGGGGAACGTCACCATCTTCGGCGAGTCCGCCGGCGGATGGTCAGTATGCACCATGCTCGCAACGCCGCTCAACCAGGGCATGATCGCCCGCGCCATCCTGGAGAGCGGAGGCTGCGAGGCCAGCGCGCCCCTCGAAAAGGGCTATGAGCAGGCAAAAAAGGTCGCCGGCGTTTTTAAGTGCGCGGAGAATGACGTGGCCTGCCTGCGCCAGGTGTCCGCCAAGCAACTGCTCGACAAGGGCACCGGCAGCCAGCTCGGCGGGTTCGTCTGGGTCCCGCATTACGACGGCTACCTGCTCACCGACTCGCCGCTCGCCATGATCCGCTCGGGCAACTACAGCCATGTTCCCTTCATGGCCGGCAGCAACAGGAACGAGGTGGACGTGGTGCTCTACTTCCTGCCTCAGATCTGGCGCGCCAAGCCCGGCCAGTACGAACAGCGCGTCAGCGAGTTCCTGGGCGTGTCCGCCGACGAGGCCGCGAAAATCGCCAAGGTCTATCCGCTCGGGAATTACGACAACATGCCGCGCCGCGCCTTCGGGGCGCTGGCCACCGACGCCGGGCTCGGCTGCCCCACCTATCTCGGGCTCGCCGCCGCGGCCGCGCAGCAGCCTGACACCTACTACTACCGCTTCGACTACCATGACATGATCTACGGCAAGCACCTGCTCGCCGTCCACGCCATGGAGCTGCCCTTTGTCTTCAACTCGATGGACCGCTCACCCATCAGCGCGCTCTACGGCCGGCGCAACATCGAGGAAGCCAGGATGCTCTCCCGCGTGGTCCAGGGCTATTGGATCAACTTCGCCAAGACCGGCGACCCCAACGGCCCGGGCCTGCCCGTATGGCCCAAGTTCGACCTGGCCTCGCCGTCCGTCCAGGTCCTCGACAACATAGTACGCACCGAGCCCGCCGGCATGACCGAGCGCTGCGCCTACTGGGACAGTTACAACAAGGACCACGCGCCGATCTTCGAGACCATGGGAGGGTTGAACAAGGAAGCGGAAAAGTAAACGATCTGATCCAGGTTCCCGCGCATCATCATTGCCCGGCGTGGGAGCGCCCTTCCGGGCGCGATCCGTTTTATCTGACCAGCGAAGGATCGCGCCCGGAAGGGCGCTCCCACGCCGGTTCGTTATTGTGGGGCGGAAATGGGGGCTCGTCCGGCTGAAAAGGGATCAGGTCCCTTGGGGCGGGGATGGTTTCTGGGCTGCGGGCGCTGATTGGATGAGCTTGTTCATGTAATCCAGCACCGAGCCGTCGGCCCAGTTGGCGGCGCCCACCACGTGGTTGTCCACGGTGCCGTCGGCGGCGATGATGAAGGTGGTGGGCAGGCCGTAGGCGCCGTAGGTCATGGCGATCCTGCCGTCCGGGTCGAGCAGCACGGGCAGGGTCACGCTCATCCGCTCGATGAAGCGCTCGGACACGGACCTGGGGTCGGAGGTGATGGTGAGGACCTCGAACGGCTTGCCGGCCATTAAGCTCTTGAGCTTCATGAGCGAGGGCATTTCCATGATGCAGGGCGGGCAGCCGGTGGACCAGAAATTGATGACCACCACCTTGCCCCGGAACTGCGACAAGGAGACCCGGCCGAAGTTGACGCTGTCCAGCGTGAAGTCCGGCGCCATGCCCCCTTGTTCATCGCCGATGGGCGGATGCCCGGCGGGAAGGCCGTCCGGCGAGACATGGGCCGGCAGCGGCGGCGGCGAGGTGGGCGAACCGCCCGTGATGCTGATGTAAACCAGCGCCGAGAGGCAGAGCACGATGATCCCCATCAATATGAATTTCTTGTCCATGGATCTCCGCGGCCCCGACTACTTGTCGTAATGGAGGATAGAGAATACCGGCGTCGGTTTCAATTTTTCGCGCCCGTTCAAGAAATCCAGCTCGACCACGAACGCGCACTCCATGACCTCGCCCCCGCATTTCTTCACCAGCTCGATTGTGGCCTTGGCCGTTCCACCGGTGGCGAGCAGGTCGTCAACGATCACCACCGGCTCGCCCGGCAGGATCGCGTCCCGGTGCATGTGCACCTCGTCCACCCCGTACTCCAGCTCATACGAAGCGCTCACCGTCTCCCACGGCAGCTTCCCCTTCTTGCGCACCGGAACGAAGCTCACCCCCAAACGGAACGCCAGCGCGCCCCCGAAAATAAAGCCCCGCGCGTCAACCGCCACCACCCGCGCCGGCTTGCGACCCTCGTAACGCTCCGCCAAAATCTCGATCACGTTCGAAAACGCATCCGCGTCTCCCAACAGCGTCGTGATGTCGTAAAACAGGATGCCCGGCTTCGGAAAATCCGGGACCTCGCGGATGATCTTTTTCAACTCTTCCATGGCCGCCTCCGAAAAGTAGATAGTAGATAGCAGGTGGTAGATAGGGAAGAAAAAACATGCTGCTCTCTCATCAAACCCTATCCCTTAGCCAATTCATAGGATAGCCCATCCCCGCGGACAAATAAAATCAGCATAATCGGTTCCTGAAAAAATTAATCAAGAACTCTGCGTCCTCTGCGCCTCTGCGGTTTATAAATGCCTCCCGCTCACGGCAGGTAGAACTCCGGGTTCACCGGCTTCTCCCCGATCCTGACCTCGAAGTGGCAATGCGGCCCGGTGGCCCGGCCGGTCTGTCCGACCTCCGCGATCTTCTGGCCCTTCCTCACCAGGTCGCCGGTTTTGACCAGGTTCCTCCTGTTGTGAGCATAGACCGTGGTCAGGTTGCCCGCGTGCTTGATGATGACCATGTTGCCGTAGCCCCGGATGTCGTCGCCCTCATACACCACCTTGCCGTCGTCGGCGGCGAGAATGGGAGTGCCCGCCGGCGCGGCGATGTCAATGCCCTCGTGCATACTGTCGCCGCGCTGCCCGAACGGCGAGGTGATGGTGCCTGTGGCAACGGGAAGGATGAAGGTCCCCTTGGTGGCGGAAGGCGGTGGGTCCGCGAACCTGGAGTTATTTGTTGCTTGGCCGGATGAGGGGGCCCGCGGCACCGAGAGCGTCTTGTCCGCCCCCGGGATCCAGATGCGCTGGCCCACGCTGATGGCGGCGGCGTCCGCGAGGTGGTTCGCGCGCGCCACCTCGTTCTGGTCCACCCCGTAGGTCTTGCAGATGCGGTAGAAGGTCTCGCCCTTCTTCACCGTGTGATACACGCCCGGGCCGGTGGGCTTCGGCGCCGCGCTCTTTTTGCCGGGCTGCTTTTCCTTTTTCCGCCACGGCCAGGATTTTTCCGCGGCCTGCTTGTCCGGCTTCGCGGCCTGGTCCTTTGGGGACTTGGCCTCCCTGCCCGGCGCCGCATCTTTATCGGATTGGCCCGACTGCCGGCCGCGCTCCTTGAGCCGGCACGTGAGACCGCAGGGCTGGTCCGCCTGCGGGGCCTGCTCGCTCTGCTCCTTTTCCTGGTCCGGCCGCGGCGCGCGCTTGACGCAGCCCGAAGAAGCGCCCGCCGCTATCACCAGGCAAAAAAACAGGGCGCACGTCCTCATCAGTCTCCCGTCTTCGCTTCCGCTTGTTCTCATCCCGCTTTCCCCGCCTGATCGGTGCCATGCGCCCGCCCGCTATTTCCGACAATTATTATAACACCTTTAACGCCTCTCCACCCGGATTCTGTTGAGCGCCATTTCCACGGCCTCCGCCGGCCCCGCCGCCTTGAGCACGTCGCCGCTCACCTCCCAGCTTCCGATGGACACCACCGGCTTGCCCATCTTCAGGGCCAGCGCGATCTCGGACAGCGTGCCGTACCCCCCGCCCACCGCCACCACCGCGTCGGCCGTCGCCACTATTATGGCATTCCTGGCGGGGCCCATGTCCGTGGCCACCGCCGCCTCGATCCAGGCGTTGGCCTCGCCCGTGTCCGAGCCGGGCAGGATGCCGATGGTCAGCCCGCCCGCTTCCCGCGCGCCCCGCGCCGCCGCCTCCATCACCCCGCCCAGCCCGCCGCACACCAGAACCGCGCCGGCCTCAGCAATGGCCTCGCCCACGCGGGCGGCAAGCTCATCGAGCTCCGGACCGGCCGCGCCCGCGCCGCATACCGCGATCACCGGCCGCCTCTTTGCCGCCGCTTTCTTCATATCATATAATCCAAGAATCTTATGACAGGATTAAAAGGATTTACGGGATAGTTGCAACACGCTTCTTGTTTTCTTCTCATCCGGTAAATCCTGTTAATCCTGTCAATAAATATTTTCACCATGTCAGGGCGCTCTCATTGCTTCCACCCGTGCGTCCCGATCAACTCCACGAACCGGTACGCGCCCAGGTCCCTGGTCTCCAGCTCTCCGTCTTTCTTCACGCCCACGATCATGTTCTGGGTGTAGGCGTCGCCCACCGGGATCACGATCCGGCCGCCCTCCTTGAGCTGCTCGACCAGCGGCCGCGGTATCTCCGGCGAGCCCGCGGTCACGATGACGCGGTCGTAGGGCGCGTGCTCCTTCCAGCCCAGCGTGCCGTCGCCGACGCGGATGGCCACGTTGTGGTACTTGAGCTGGTCCAGGAGCCGGCGCGACTGCTGGGCCAGGTCGCGCACGCGCTCGACCGAGTACACCCACTCCGCGAGCTCGCACAGGATCGCGGCCTGGTAGCCGGAGCCGGTGCCGATCTCCAGCACCACCTCCTTGCCCGTCAGCTCCAGGAGCTCGGTCATGCGCGCCACCGTATAGGGCTGGCTGATGGTCTGGCCCTGCCCGATGGGGAGCGGCGTGTCCTCGTAGGCCCGGTTGCGGATGCCTTCCGGCATGAACAGGTGGCGCGGCACCTTGCGCGCCGCCGCCAGCACCCGCGGGTCACGGATGCCCCGCGATTTCATCTGCGTCCGCGCCATCTTCTCGCGGTGGCCCGCGTAATTATTCCTTTCCATGGCCGCCGCCTCCGTCGCGGAGCACGTCGGCGAGCCACCCCATCGCGCCCTGCTGCGTCAGGTCCAGCCGCAGCGGCGTCACCGAGACGTGGCCGCGCTGCACCGCCACGATGTCCGACTCCTCGATGTTCTCGCCGCCCAGCGGCGCTCCGCCGAACGTGAAATGCCTCTCGCCGTTGCCGGCGTGCAGGACGTTGACCACGTTGTCATAATGCCTGATGCCCTGGACCGTGGACCGGATTTCCTTGATCTGCTCCTGGGGCAGGTCCGGCAGGTTGACGTTGAGGAAGGTGCGGGAGGGCAGGGAGTGGCGCGCGAGCGCGCGGGCCATGGACACGGCCTGGCGCGCGGCCGGCCCGAAGTCCGCGTCCTCCCGCCGCGTGTCCAAAGAGATGGCGAACGACGGCACTCCGAGCAGGGCGCCTTCCCGCGCCGCCGCCACCGTGCCCGAGTAGTGGATGTCGCAGCCCAGGTTCGCGCCCAGGTTGATCCCCGAGATGAGAACGTCGGGACGGCGGTCCTTGAGGATGTGATTGATGGCCAGGTGCGCGGCGTCCGCCGGAGTGCCCGAGATGGCGTAGCGGTCATGGCCCCGCTCCAGGATCGTGAGCGGCCGCCGCAGGCTCACCGAGTGGCTCGCGCCGCTCCGCTCCTGGTCCGGCGCCACCACCGCCACCTCCGCTCCCGCTTCCTTGAGCGCGGCCTCCAGCACCAGAAGCCCCGCCGCCTCGATCCCGTCATCATTGGTCAACAGCACCCGCAAATTATTTCCGCTCCGGCCTCCTCGACCTTTTCATTTTAGGGCCTCTTGCGAAAATATTCAACCTTGATAAGGGCGGGCATTGTTACTCCAATAGACTAATGGATGATGGCAAGATGGATTTTCGCACCGAGGCACAGAGTTCACAGAGAAAAAATATTTTATTTCAGTGCTGTCCAAAATAAAGGCACAAGAAAAACGCCAAGACGCCAAGAACGCCAAGGGCGATGTTTTTATTAAATTCTCAAGCCGGCCTCCCGGCAGTTTAATCTTTCTTGGCGCTCCCGTCAGCGGGTTCGCCAAGC
>DATKZS010000142.1:0-7674 GCA_035527835.1 bacterium | reverse complement strand
GCCGGTTCGCCAAGCCGGTTGGGGCCAACGCTCCGGAGCTGTTCTTTTTTGGGCCGCAAAGAAACATCATGATTTACTTGGCGATCCTTGGCGCTCTTGGCGTCTTGGCGGTTTTCTTACGGCCTATTTTGGACAAGAGTGGAGGGGGAAACAAGAATAAGAAGAATTAACAAGGATATTCAGGATACCAAGGATAAGAAAAGGACTGGATTTTATCCTTAATATCCTGAATATCCTTGTTAATAAATTCTTGATAAGAGGGAGAGGGCAAATGGGACTGAACAATGTCAACACGGAAGGCGCGGAGAAGTTCCAAAACGAGGTGAAGTCTCATCCTCACGCGGCCAAGAAGATCAAGGCCGGTGGTGAAGAAGTAGAAGCGCGGACGGGGGCGCCCGCGCCCCTTGCGCCAGGGCTTGAGGCGTGGGGCCTGCGGCTTGGGGAGTGCGACAGCGGCCGCGTCCGGTTCTTGCTCAAGCCTCGCGGGTGAAGTTGTTGAAACCTCCGGCCTTTCCGTTATCTTAGAGGTATGCTAAAATAAAGCGTTTACGTTACTGACACCCTGACGCGAGGGAGGCGCTGGCTGATGAACAAAAAGGACACGGACCGTTTCAAGAAAGTTCTGCTCAAGCAGCTCGAGGAGCTGGAGCAGAAGGTCGAGGGCCCGAACGAGCACTTGAACGCGGCGAACGACTATTTTCCGGACCCGACGGACCGGGCGTCGGCGGAATCGGACCGGAACTTCGACATCCGGGTTCGGGACCGGGAGCGGAGGCTGATCATCAAGGTCAAGGAGGCCCTGCAGCGGATCGAGGACGGGGGGTTCGGGATTTGCGAGGACTGCGGCGAGCCCATAGACATGAAGCGGCTGGAGGCGCGGCCGGTGACGACGCTGTGCATCGAGTGCAAGATGGCGCGGGAGCACGAGGAGAAGATACGGGGAGAATGATGGGGCGTGACGCGGTGAGAAGACCGGGCGCGGCCGGAGCGGCACGGGTATTGGCGCTCATGTTGGCCGCGCTTTTTTTGCTTTCGGCCAAAGCGGAGAAGCCGGAGTGGGTGGAGCGTCTCCAGAAGAGCTTCAAGAAGGAGAAGGTCAAGGAGCTGAAGCCGGTGGAGGATGTTTTCGGGGAGGCCGAGGCATATTTCAACGGCCGGGAGACGTGGTACGGCAAGCTGGTGAAGAAGACGTGGGGCGCGGACAGCCGCGCATACCAGAAGCTGCCGGGGGTGAAGCGTACGAACTTCCAGCAGGCCAAGGACCTCTACCAGGAGGTTGTGGACGATTACCCGTTCAGCAAGTACGCGCCGGTGGCCGAGCTGAAGATCGCGGACTGCCATTACCAGCTGGAGGAGTACGAGGAGGCGGCGGTATGGTACGGCCAGTTCGGGAAGATGCACCCGCGGCGGGACGAGGTTCCCTACGCCCTGTATCAGGAGGGCATGTGCCATTTCCAGCAGATCTTGAAAGCGCCCCGTGACCAGGACCAGACCAGGCAGGCGCTGGCCTCGTTCCTCGATCTGATCTCGCGTTTTCCCGATGACCATTATGCGGCGGAGGCCAAGGGCGCGGTCAAGGACTGCAATCAGCGCCTGGCCGAGCACGAGCTCTTGGTGGCGGAGTTCTACTTCAAGCACCGGGACTACTGGGCGGCGGCGGCGCGCTATCAGGGCGTTTGGCGGACGTATCCGGGTCTCGGGTTTGACGACCAGGCCATGTACATGGAGGGATCGAGCTACGCGGAGCTCGGGAAGTCCGACCTGGCGCGGGCGGCCTATGAGCGGGACGCGGCGGCCTTTCCCGACGGCGAGTACGGGCAAAAGGCCCGGGAACGGCTCAAGGCCCTGAAGTGAGCCGGGAAGCGCGGAGCATGCGGGAGGCAAAGACCAGAAGCGCTCTCCGGCGCGCGGGGGCCGCGGCCGTCATCCTCATGCTGATCGGCCTCGGGGCCGGCGGCTGCGATTACCTGGAAAAACGGCGGATCGAGCGCACGCTCGACGATTGGGCGCGGGCGGCCATGGCCGGCGACACGCAAGGGTTCCTGGCCCTGTTCGCGCCGGATTACGAGGACCCGCGCGCGCCGCTTCCGGCCATGAAAAAGCGGGCCGTGGAACGGCTGAAGGAATCGCCGCGGCCGGTGATCGGGCTCGGGCGGCGCGAGATCGAGATCAAGGGCGGCCTGGCCATGGTGACCCAGCGGTTCACCATGGAGGACACGATCGAGGGCAAGCCCATGCGCTATGACGAGGCCGAGCATCTGCTGATGGAGCGGGGGCCCGGGGGCTGGGCCTGCCGCCGCGGCTCGGAGATCCTGCGGCTGCTCTCGGGGCGGATGGAGGATGAGTACGAGATCGAGCAGACGCTGTTGCAGCGCGAGGGGGCGCTGGTCAAGGAGGACATCAATACGTACATGAGCCTGGTGTCGCCGCGCTACCGCCACAAGGGGGAGACCGCGGAGGACATCAGGAAGAAGGTGCTGCAGAATTTCCGGGTCTATGACGACATCCAGTTCCGGAGCTTTGACCGGAAGATCTGGTATTTCGGGGACGCGGCCACGGTGCAGCAGAAGTTCACGATGCACGCGGTTCAGATGGGCACTCCCATGACGTTCAGCGGGGAGGAGCGGTTCGAGCTCGAGAAGACGCCGGGGGGGTGGAAATTCACCCAGGGGCTGTAATACGATAATCGTAACCGAGAGGTCCCGCGGTCGGGGCCGGGTCGCGGGCGTGACGCCCATATCACAACAAGGCGGGGAGCGGAGCATGGAAGAATCAGTGCGCTGGCTGTATGCCACGGGCCGGGACGCCTTTGAGCGGAAGGAGTTCGAGGAGGCGCTCTCGATTTTCACGAAGCTTACACAGAAGGTTGACTCCTTCGCCGACGTCTGGAACATGATGGGCCAGATCCACCACGACCGGGGCGATTTCCGCGGCGCCATCGAATGCTTCGAGAAGGCCCTGGCCGTGAACCCGCGCTACACCGAGGTGCAGTTCAACCTGGCCGTGGCCTATTCCGAGATCGGGCAGTACGACAAGGCCGAGGAGCTCTACGAGCGGGTGCGCGGCATTCCCCAGGGCATGGGCGACGCCCGCATCCCGGACCCGTTCGTTCGCGGCAAGATCGCGAACATGCACGCGGACCTGGGCGACGTTTACCACGGGATGGGGCTGTTCGAGGACGCGATCTCCGAGTATGAGAAGGCGCTCTCGATGCGGCCGGAGTTTCCGGACATCCGGCTCCGGCTGGCGCAGGCGTTGTTTGACTCGGGGCTGAAGGACGAGGCCATCGCGGAGCTGCAGACCGTGAAAGAGAGCCGGCCGGACTATCTGAAGGCCCGCACCCAGCTCGGGGTCTTCCTTTATTCCACCGGCAAGGCGCGCGAGGCCATGGAGGAATGGAAGGCGATCCTGACGCAGGATCCCGTGAACCAGCTCGCGAAGATGTATCTTCGGCTGGCGGCGAAGAAGCACAAGTGGTAGAATATTAAGTATCGCGGAAACGGGCGGCCCGGCCGGGGCTTTGGTCCCGGCGGGGCGGCGAAGTCGGAGCTCACGCGCTGCACAATTATGCGGAATGCGGACAGGAGGATGCGATCATGCGATGCCCCCACTGCGGTTTTCACCATCTCGAACCCAAGGAACGTTGTCTCCGGTGCCGGATGCCCATGACCGGCGCTCTCGAAACTCCCCCCGAAGAACAAAGCCAGGGACTAGGCACCGGCGAGAGCTTTACCTTCTCCAAGCCACCCGCGGTTGACGCGCCGGCCGGCGAGGCCGTGTCTTATTCCGAGCGCGACGAGTCCCTGGCCCAGGCCCCGGATTTTTCCGGGTCGCTGGCGCCGGCGGAGATCGCGCTGGCGCCGGGCCAGGATGAGGACTCGATCATCGGCGAGGACACCGGGTCCGGGTCGGTGGAGCTGGTAATCGAGAGGGAAGCGCCGGAGCCGGCGGAGGCCCAGGCGCAACCGCCGGCGGCCGAGGAAGCGGATGAGAGCGAGGTGACGGCGTCGGCGCCGGAGCTTAGGGTCACGGCGGAGCGGATGGACGAGGCGGGAGATGAGTCCGAAGCTCCCGGGGAAAAAGAGGCCGCGCCGTCCGGGGAGGAGTCCGAGGACACCATGGGCCTGGCTGAGAGACCGGAAGCATCGGCCCCGGAAGCATTGGCCCTGGAGAACAGCGCGAGCGACTTTGAATCTCGCGCGCTTGACGAGGTGGAGCAGGCGCTGAAGGGCGTGGAGCCGGCGGCGCCGGACGCGGCGGAGGCGGAAATCGTGGCCGCGCTGGCCAGGGAGATCGCGCCGGCCGCGGCCGCGCCGGCGGATGAGGCGTCCGGCCTCGACGCGTGGCAAGAGGCCGAGCTTCTGCTCCGCGCCGCCGAGGCCGCTGACCAGGAGCGGGAAACCGCGGGACCCGTGACCGCTGATCCCGGCCAGGACAGCGCAAGCCCGGTGGGTGAGCTTGACCCGCTCGACATTCCCGGGGAGGCCACGGCCGCGGCCATGCGCCGGATCATGGAGCCGGAGGGAGAGAGGACTGACGGGAGCGGGGCGTCGGTGGAAGCTGAAGCGCCGACAGCGGAGGCGGCCGCGCCGGAGGTTGAAGCCCCCTCGCCGGCGGCGCCGGAACCCGACTCCTCCGAGGTCTCGGCCGGCGCGAGCTTCGAGGAGAGCAGGCTCGACAAATTTTTCGAGCAGTCGGCGGACGATGTCGCGAGCGGGTGCCAGGCGGAGGCGGACGAGGAATCGCAGATCGAGATAGCGCCGCGCGGCGTCGCGGACCACGGCGCTCCGCTGCCGCTCGAGCTGCCGCTCGGCGCGGCCGGCGCGTCATCGGGAGAGCGGGGGAACATGGAAACGGGCCGGGGCATCCGGGCGGTGCGGGGCCGGAGGGCCAAGAAGGCGGCGCGGCCGGGCGCGTGGCTCATGAACCTCCGGCGCGCGGGCGCGGGCCTGTTCGACGTCGCGGTCTGGGCCGCGCTGGGACTCGCGCTTTACAAGGGCGCGGTGCTGGCAAACGGCCAGGCCCTGCACGGCAGCGCGTGGGAGTGGCTCTCCCTGGTGGCGTTCCCCCTCATGATCATGTCCGGAATCCTGGCGCTGGTTTACGGGAGCCTGTTCGGGAGCATCACCGGCCGGACGCCGGGCATGATGATCTTCGGGCTCAAGCTGGCCGCCGTTGACGGGCAAAAGCCGGCGCTGGCGCGGTCGTTCGTGCGCACCGGCGTTTTCATCCTGAGCCTGGTCCCCATGGGCGCGGGCCTGCTCTTCGCGCTGTTCGGAGACAAGGGGGCGCTGCACGACCGGCTGAGCGGGATCAGGGTGGAGAGAGTCTGACCCGATGGCACAACGCGTGGGAACGTGACGAATCATTTTACGCCAAGCCAAGGCACCAAGGAAAAGGAATCAAAAAATATTTTCTTGGCGGACTCCGCGTCTTGGCGCCTTGGCGTTTAATATTGATTGAAAAATGTCTCGGGGGTAGATGAGTGAGTAAAGTACGCTGCCGTTTCGCGCCGAGCCCGACCGGGCACCTGCACATCGGGGGCGCGCGCACGGCTCTGTTCAACTGGCTGTTCGCGCGTCACGAGGGCGGCGAGTTCCTGCTTAGGATCGAGGACACCGACGTGGAGCGGAGCAGGGACGAGTACACCCAGGCGATCCTCGCGGGCCTTAAGTGGCTGGGCATTGACTGGGACGGCGAGCCGGTGTTCCAGTCGCGGCGCCTCGAGCTTTACCGGCGGGAGGCCACGCGGCTGATGGACGAGGGCAAGGCGTATTATTGCTCGTGCCTGCCGGCGGAGCTCGACGCGATGCGCGAGCGGGCGCTCAAGGAAGGCCGCAAGCCCAAGTACGACGGCCGGTGCCGGGCGCGGGTCGAGCACCCGGCGGACCGGCCCCGGGTGGTGCGGTTCAAGAACGAGCAGGAGGGCGAGACCGCGGTGGACGACCTGATCCAGGGCCGCGTGGTCTTCCAAAACGAGGAGCTGGACGACCTGGTGCTCATCCGGGGCGACGGCACGCCCACCTACAACTTCGCGGCGGTGATTGACGACCATGACCTCGGCATGACCCACATCATCCGCGGCGGCGACCACCTCAACAACACCCCGCGCCAGATCCAGCTTTACGAGGCGCTGGGCTACGCGCTGCCGCGCTTCGCGCACCATCCGCTCATCCTGGGCCAGGACAAGTCCAAGCTCAGCAAGCGCCACGGCGCGACCTCGCTGATCTCCTACCGCGACCTCGGCTACCTGCCGGAGGCGGTGATGAACTTCCTGGTCCGCATCGGCTGGTCGCACGGCGACCAGGAGGTCTTCACCAAGGACGAGATGGTCAAGCTCTTCACCATCGAGGACGTGGGCAAGGCGCCGGGGGTGTGGGACGCGGACAAGCTTTTGTGGTTCAACGGCCACTACATCCGGCAGCGGCCGGTCGCGGAGCTTGGCGAGCTCGCCCTGCCCTTCTTCAAGGAAAAGGGATACGCGGTGTCGCTCGACGACAGGTTTTTAAGGATCATCGAGCTGCACCAGCCGCGCGTGACCACGCTCATGGAGCTGCCGGAAAAGACCGCGTACATCTTTGACGACAAAATCGAGTTCGAGGAGAAGGCCCACAAGAAATTCCTGAAGCCGGAGAACGCTCCCGTGCTGAGCAAGGTCATGGATAGGCTCGACGCGCTTGCCGCGTTCGAGGAGAAGGCGCTGGAACAGGCGTTCACCGGCCTGGCCGAGGAGATGGGCGTCAAGCTCGGCAAGGTGGCGCAGCCGGTCAGGGTCGCGGTCACCGGCCGCGCGGAAAGCCCCGGCCTGTTCGAGCTCTTGCCCCTGCTCGGGAAACCAAAAACGCTCGAGCGCATCCGGCGCGCGATCGAGGAGTGCAACCTCCAATAGACGGAACGAAAGAATAAATTAACCACAGATGAACACGGATGAACACGGATGTTCTTTTCCAGGCATTATCTATTAATCCGTGTTCATCTGTGTTCATCTGTGGTTATTAAACCGCGCGTCAATATTAGGCCGGCGACTGTAGTTCAGGCCTTGATGCGGTCCAGGGCCTCGGCGTAGGCCTCCTCGATTCCTCCCAGGTCGCGCCGGAACCGGTCCTTGTCCAGCTTCTTCCTGGTGTGCTTGTCCCACAGCCGCGAGCCGTCCGGCGTGAACTCGTCGGCGAGCAGGATCTTGCCCTGGTACAGCCCGAACTCGAGCTTGTAGTCAACCAGGATGATGCCGCGCTTGTTGAAGAAGGGGACCAGGACCTTGTTCACCGCGAGCGCGATCCGGTTCATGGCGTCGTACTGCTTTTTGGTGGCGTAGCCGAAGGCCAGGATGTGCCACTCGTTGACCATGGGATCGTGGAGCGCGTCGCACTTGTAGCCGTGCTCGAGGATGGTCTTCTTGAGCGGCGTGCCCTCTTCCATTCCCATGCGGGAGGCCAGATGGCCGGCCACCATATTGCGGATCACGACCTCGACCGGCAGGATCTTCACGTTATGGCACAAGTGCTCGACCGGGCTCACCTGCCCGATCAAATGCGTGGCGATGCCGCGCTTTTCCAGGAGCTTGAAGATGATGGTCGAGAACTCGCAGTTGATCGCGCCCTTGCCCCGGATGATCCCGCGCTTGTCGCCGTCGCCGGCGGTGGCCTCGTCCTTGAAATACATGATCACCCGGTC
>DATKZS010000141.1:0-22798 GCA_035527835.1 bacterium | reverse complement strand
CTGCGCGGTGTTGAACTCGGCGCCGGTTGATGAGTTCATCCGGAGCTATTCCGCGGCGGGCCGGGGTTTCGGGGCGCCCTCGGTGATGCAAAACCTGGCGCTCCCGCGCTTTGATCCCGCTGAAGCGCTTCACCTTGAGCTTTCTTCGTTATCGCAGAAGGCGCATGAGAGGGTGGCGCGCAACGCCGATATTACGGGAATCCAGCAAGAGATTGACCTGAGGGCAATGGAGTTATGGAATATAAAGTCCTGAAAACGAGCAACCGCTCCTATCCCCGCCGGCTCAAGGAGCGGCTGGGCCGGGAGGCGCCCACGCTTTATTTCCACGGCCCGCTGGAGCTGCTGGACGGTTTTACCATGGGCGTGATCTGCGCGGACGCCATTCCCGCGGACGCCTTCTGGGCGGGCAACGAGGTGCTTTACACCGTCAAGGAACACAGCATGAATTACATCGGGGGCTGGCGGTCTTTTTACGAGACCGAGATTTTCCGCATGGGCAATCATCGAAAGCTGCATAACACGGTCACCTGTTTTTCCAGCAAGGGACTGGCCCATGAAACATTCGAGAGCTTCATCCTTGACCGCTTCCCGCCCCCGGTTGATAAGGACTGGTTCGAGCGCGATGAATATCTTCGCCGCGCCCGGGAAGGCGAGCTTCTCATGCTCTCCATTACGGAGCCGGATGTCTCGCGTCAGATCCGCAAGAACGTAATGAAAAGGAACTTCATCGCCTGCGCGCTGGCCGATATTGTTTTCATTCCGTACGCCGAAAAAGGCTCCAAGACCCTGATAACCGCCAAGGCCGCGGTCAAGGCCGGATTGCCCTGCTTCACCGGAAGCCACATCATCAATCAAGCTCTTTATGATCTTGGCATTCCCGGCCATGACCGCAAGAGCTTAAAAAAATATTTCGCTGAGCTGGGCGTGCCCCAGCACTCGAATGAAAAAGAAACCGCGATTCATCATCCATTGGCCGTGAACCGTGAAGTCCCTTCTTCTCCTCAGCCGAAGCCAACTACAGCTGACGCTCAGCTCTCGCTCGATTTCGGGCGGGACAAGTGACGGCGACACCATTTTCGAATGAACGGCTTTTCAGCGAAAACGAATCAGCACATTAGAGAAAGGCCTTTAAGCCCGCATGATTGGCTCCGCGCCTTGCCGTGGCTCCTCGTCCTGGCCGGGGTGTATCTTGCGCCTTACGCCGGGCGCGAGGGCGGGGTGGCCGGGAAGTATATCTGGGACGAGCACTGCGTGGCGCACACGTATCCGGTGGCGTGGCTGGCGCGGGAGGAAGTGAGGAGCGGCCATTTTCCGCTGTGGAACCCGTTTTCCGGGTGCGGCCTGCCCCTGCTCGCCAATACCCTGGACGAGACCATCCTGCCTTACAGTATCGTGAAGTACCTCTTCCCCTTTCCGCTCGGCTTGAACCTCTTTCTGGCCATCAAGCTCCTGATCTCGCTGGCCGGGGCCTTTGCGCTGTCCCGCGGACTGGGGGCGTCGCGGAGGGGCGCGATCCTCGGCGCCGTGGTCTACGGCTTCACCGGCTTCAACACCTTGAACATCAACTCCGTGATCGGCCCGGTGTTCCTCCTGCCCTGGTGCGTGTTCGCCATGCACCGGCTCGCGCTCCTCCCGCGGTTCTCGTCCGCCTTGCTCGTGGCCGCGGCCTTCGGGCTATCGCTGATGGGCGGGAACCCGCAGATCCCGTTCGAGGCCCTGGTCATCGGCTACGGCCTCTACCTCATAACTCTCTTCGCGCGCAAGACTCCGCTCCGGCCCGGCCGCTACGTGCTGCTCCCGGCCGCGGCGGTGGCGGCGGGGGCGCTGCTCGCGCTTCCCCAGCTATTGCCGTTCACGGAGTACCTGGCGCGGGCTTTTTCGCACCACATTCCGGGGTACGGCGAGCTCCACCTCGATCCGCGCGGCCTGATCGGCGTCATGAGCCCACTGTGGGACGCGGCCATCGTCCACATGAACGCCGGAATCATGGCCTCCCTCCAGGAATTCTTCGCCGCGCGGTTCCCGCCAGCCACCTGGAACAACGCCACCTTCCCCGTTCCCTTCGAGTACGCCGGGACCATCGCGGTCTTCTTTTTCATCTTCTCGCTCGCCTCCCTCAAGCGCCTCACCGCGGAGACCGGGTTCTTCTGCATCGTCGTGATCGCGTCCCTCGGGCTGGCCTTCGGCATCTTCCCCTTCTCGCTCTTGGCCAGTGTCCCGCCCTTCACCCAGGTCTCGAACTGGCGCTTCACCACCTTCACCACCGGGCTCGCCGCCTCCGCCCTGGCCGGTCCCGCCCTGGAGCGCCTCCATCTCCCGGCCTTCCGGCGGCCGCTCATTTTAAGCCTGGTCTTGTTGTGCGTTATCTCCGGCGCGGGCGCGGCGATGCTGGTTGCGCAGGCCGGCCTGCCGCTCGACTCTCCGTTCATCCGGGGACCGGCGCTCGCCTTCGCCGCCGTTCTGGCCTTGCTCGGCCTCGCCCTGTTCATCCGCCGGCCCTGGCCGCTGATCGCGCTCGCCGCAATCGAGCTGCTGGCGTACGACCGTGCCCTGGACCGGCGGCTCCTGCCGCACCCTTTCAAGCAGCTTGCCAGGCCCGATGTCGCCGCCTGCGTCCCTCCCGGACCCGAATACCGCTTCATCGGCCGCGGCGAGACCCTCCACCCCAGCCTGGGCATTTTCCTCGGCCGCCACGACTTCCGGTCCTACGAGATGATCTTCCCGGACGCGCTGGTCCGGACCATCGCCGCCGCCAACGGATGGGACCGCAGCCAGACCGTCATCTATTACCTCACCCACTACTACTTCACGCTCGAACCCCGGGCCCTCACCTCGCCCTTCGCGGCCCAGGCCTCGGTCCGCTCGCTCATCGCCGACGATTTTCTCCCGCCGCCGGAGCTGATCCCCGGCCTCTTCAAGAACGCCCTGGTCATTGCGCCTCTGCCCGGCTACATCCAGCCGATCCGGCAGGAGATCCAGCGGGGGGCCAGGAACGGCTGGCTCCAGCACGCTCCCTCCGCCCTCATCATGGGGCCCGGCGCGGACGGGCTGCAACGCGCGCCGGCGGGCTTCATCGCGCTCATGCCCCGCGCCCTGGCCGAGCCGGGCGACGGCGTCATCATGCAGGTGGCCGAGAAAAGTGCCGCCGGCGCGGCCCTCATCTACTCTCGCTACCTGGACCCCCGCCGCGAGCCCGCGGAGCGCAAATGGGTCCCGGTCCGGCTCGCCGCGGCCCCGCGGTCCGCCCCCGTCTTCTCCGTCCTGCCCGGGCCCAACAACGACGCCCGCTCCGATTACGCTCTGTGGGCCGACTTCCACGACCCGGGAAAAAGGGCCGCGTTCGAAAGGGTCTGGAAGCTCGAAGACACGGGCGAGAGCAAGTGCTACCACAACGATCAGGCCCTGCCCCGGCTGCGCGTGGCCAAGAACGTGGCCGTGGTCCCGGACTTTGATTCGTGCCTCGCCGGCCTGCGCGCAAGGCGATGGAGCGGCGGGACCGAGGCCGTGGTGGACGGCTTGGGATCTCCGTGGCCCGCGGGTCCGGGCCGCGTCGCGGACGAGCGGTTTTCAGCGGACCGCGTCACGGCGACGGTGGACATGGACGGCGCCGGCGCCCTCATCCTCGCCGACACCTATTACCCCGGCTGGCAAGCCGCCATTGACGGCGCCCCCGCCCCCATCCACCGCGCCGACTGCGCCTTCCGCGCCATCCAGGTCCCCCAAGGCCATCACTCCATCGCCTTCACCTTCGTCCCCGCCCCCTTCCGCATCGGCCTGTGGTGCGCGCTCATGAGCTGGATCGTTTTTATCGGGGCGATGGTGAGCGGAAGAGTTAACCGCCAAGGCGACAAGGCCGCCAAGTAATTTTTTTAAGGGACATAAAATAGTCCGCGGGTGAGCCGGATGACCAGCTCCGAAGGGGCGATGCTTGGTTAACCCGGGGCGGAAGCCCTGGGAACGAGGGATCAGAATGACCAGCGGAATGATACGAAGAACTGGTTGTTGTCGGAGAGGATGACGATGGGGGTTGATTCCTGGGCGTTGTTGGACTGTCCTCCGGCCGCGCCGGCGAAGATGTTGAGTCCGGCGGTGAGGTCGCAGCGGTCGAGGAAATGGTATTTGACGCGGGGGCTTATGAACCACTGGTTTGATCCGGCCTGGATGTTGATGACCCTCCACTCGGGCATGACGGAGTTGTTGAGGAGGAAGAGGCGGAGCAGGGCGAGGAAGTAGAGGGAGTCGGCGGAGGAGAGGAAGAGGTGTTCGGGCGCGTTCAAGTAGGTGCTGCGCTCGGCGCCGAACTTGAGGAAAAAGTCTCCTTCCGGGTCGAGGTAATCGAGCTCGATGGACGCGGCCTGCCATGGCCTTTTTATCCTTTTGGTCTTTTCCATGACTCTTTCGGGCGGGACGGTGGAGTAGAGGGCGGCGGTGATGAACCGCCTGGGGCTGTAGGCGTACTCGGTGAAGAGGTCCACGCCCTTGAGGTGGGTCTTATAGGTGATGCCGTAGAGCTCGTAGCGGTTGAATTCGAGGCTAAGGTCGCCGGTGGCGTCGGGATTGTTCGTGGTGTCGGGAGCGGCGTAGATGACGATGGGGAAGTCCTCGCGGGTGGCGAAGTAAACGAGCTCGGTTTGCGAGGACCCGCGGGCAATGGATAGTTTGACGGCGGCCTCGCCCATGAGGAACTTTTGTTCTCTGAAGTCAATGGACTGGGCGGGATAGTTCTGCAGGGTCCGGGTGAGGAAGGGGTCGAGGCCTTCCGGGACGCGCGACCTCGCGCCCTGGGTCTGGACCAGGGCCAGGTCGGAGCCGGTGAGCTGGAACACGGATGAGCGGAAAACGGGAATGTAGAGGGCCTCGAGGGTGAAGCCCTCCCCGAAGAAGTTGGTTTTAATCATGGGCAGGGGGATGCGCAGGTCCTCGGCATCGGGGTCAATGAAGCTCCGGTAGTTGACGGGGTTCACGGCGTTGGTGGGCGAGAACAGGTTGCACACGCCCCATCTCACCAGCATCTGTCCCAGATAGAGGTCGGCCCGGGGATACTTGAAGGCGAGGTATCCCTCGTAGAGCTCGGACTCGGACTGCTGTTTGTCGTTTCCGCCCTCCAGGATCCAGTAGAGGGTCAGGATGGATAGGCGCAGGGAGGCGCGCTCGGAAAAGGTATAGGTCCCGTAGGCGAAGATTTTGGAGCGGAAGTCTATCATGTCCTCCCGGGAATTTTCCTGGACGGTGTCAAATGCGGCCTCGTTCTCGAAGTAGCCTCCGATGTTGACCCGTCCCTCCCATTTGCGGGCCGCGGCCTGGGCGCGCAGGGAGCGGGATGGATACTCCGGGCCTTTTTCTTCCTCGCCGAATATCAGCTCTTCTTCCTCGTCCGAGGATGATTGGTCGGGAGCGGGCCGGCCGGGGTCCGGCTTGGCCGGCCCCTGCCCGGGAGGGTCGGCCCATGCGGGCCGGGCCGTGGGGAACAGCAGGGAGCAGGAGAGGAGCAGGGCGGCCAAGCACCGGGCGATGAGTGGGCAAAGTGGGGCGCGCCGGTTTTTCATGGGTCTATGGTTTGGTGAGCCGCCGGATGGTGAAATTGTCGTCGGGGAATTTGACCTCGAACTGGATCCGGTCGAGGTCGAGCAAAGTTTTATGGTCATCGGCCAGGTTGTTCATCTCGGAGCTGGACGCTACCTTGCGGTCTCCCACGGACTTGAACTTCTTGACCTTGAGGTCCTTGACCAGCTTTCCCTGGCGGTCGAAGAACTGGACGCGGATGGGGAGCCAGTAATCGGTTCGGACCCAGGAGAGCACCTTTCCGTACTTGTAGTTGGGGTCCTTGGGGGTGCTTTCCACCACGTGGCACTCGATTCCGGCCAGTTTCTCGGTACGGAGGTACTTGTTTTCGGTTTGTTCCGGGTCCTGGATCTGGAAGTCGGTGACGTCGAAGTCAGAGCCCAGGAAGGCCTGGTTCCCGCTCTGGTCGTCCACGCTGATCTGGCGGTAGTCGTCGGTGGGCGGCGGGAAATAGACGTAGACCAGGTTCTTTTGGTTCTCGTCCTGGATGATCAAATAGCCGGTGTCCTTGATGTCGGGCGGGTCGAGGAATCGGATCAGGACCTTGTCCTTCTCGCGCTGGATGCGGAAGCGCTTGGTCTGCGAGATGCCGTTCTTGTCAACCAGGGTCATGACGATGGTTGCGTCCATGGTGTCGGAGTACTGATTGTCGCGGACCTTCTGCATGACCTGGTCGCCGGTGAGCTGCTGGGCCGGGCCGTTTGGAGCGGGGGCCGGGGCGGACGCGGGAGGCGCGGCGGGAGGGGCCTGGCCGAAGGCCGGCGCGGAAAGGGCAAGGCCGGCGGCCAAACACGCCGCCGCCAACTTCTCGACCTCCCATCTCTTGCCGCCCATTTTATCCACTCCTGTTTCGGGTCCGTTCAGACCTTTTTCTTCTCTTTCAAGAGCTCTTCCACCTCCTGGAGGCGGAGGCGGAAGGTCTGGTTGGTTGGCTCCATTTTGGCGGCCAGTTGCAGGTTGATGCGGGCGCTCTTGTAGTCCTTGTTATTGATGGACTGCTTGGCGAGCTGGTAATATTTCTTGCCCATGGCGGTCTGTCCCTCGTTCTCGGGGGCGCCTCCGGTCTTGATCTGTTCCAGGGCCTTGAGGTCAAAGCGGACGAACCTTAGGCGGTCCGGCTGGGCCAATCCCTTGTTGTAGGCCGCGCGCTTGTCCTCGTCGGACAGCACCTTGTAGGCCTCGGTGATGCGCTTGAAAATCCTGGAGATCATCCCCAAAATCTGCGGGTCCTCGCCGTAATACTTGTCCGGGTGGAAGTAGCGCGACTGGTCGAAATAGGCCTTTTTGATCTCGGCGGTAAAGGATTTCTGGCTGACCCTGAGCACCTGGTAGTAGTCGAGCTCGTCAATGTTTTTTGCCAGGGCAACCACTTCATTTTTGAACGCCGGGTCCATTGTATAAAACGTCCTCCCTTGGTATTGGCATTACAAGCATCTGTTACGCGGAAGCATCCGCGGGTTGCGCGCCGGAGGCCGGCCGGGCCGCGGATCATTCCAGTTGATGAGGCGACTTGTAAACCGCGACGCCCTCGGCGCCCGAGTGCTCGGCCTTGAGCTTCTCGATTTCCTCCTTGGACAGGCCGCCGGAGACGTTGAGCTGGACGGACCGGGCCTTGCCGGTGTCGCGGTCGCGGGCCGTGACGTTGACGATGCCGTTGGCGTCAATTTCAAAGGTGACCTCGATTTTGGGGTCGCCCTTGAGGGCGGCGGGGAGGTCGGTGAGGCGGAACTCGCCGAGCAGCTCGTTGTCCTTGCAGAACCTTTGCTCTCCCTGGAAGATGCGGATCTTGACCGCGGTCTGGTTGTCGCGGATGGTGGTGAAGATGCGGCTCTGCTCGGTGGGGATCGGGGTATTGCGCTCGATCAGGGTGTCCATGAGCCCTCCGGCGGTCTCGATTCCGAGGGACATGGGGGTGACGTCGAGGAGCAGGGCGCCGGCCGATGACTCGACCAGGGCGGAGGCCTGGATGGATGCGCCCAGGGAGACGACGAGCTCGGGGTCAATGTCGGCCTTGGGCTCCTTGAAGAAGTAGCTCTTGGCGGCCTCGCGGACGATGGGCATCTTGGTGGGCCCGCCGACCAGGATGAGCGCGTCAATGTCGTCCACGGTGAGGTGTCCGTTCTGGAGGGCCTCGTCGCAGACCTTGAAGGTCCGCTGGATCAGGTCGTGCACCATCTGGCCGAAGTAGTTGCGGTTGATGCTGATGTCGAGGTCGAGTGACTTTCCGTCCTTTTCCACGATCGCGGGCAGATGGATCCTGGTTTCCAGGTCGGTGGACAACTGGATTTTGGAGCGCTCCGCGATGTCCTTGAGCCGCTGCAGGGCGTGGCGGTCGGTGCGCAGGTCAATATCGTGCTCGCGCATGAACATCTCGGCCATGTAGTCAATGAGGCGGTCGTCGAAGTCGTCGCCGCCCAGGTACATGTCGCCGGCGGTGGAGATGACCTCGAACACGTCGTTGCCGATCTCGAGGATGGAGATATCGAAGGTGCCGCCGCCGAGGTCATAGACCGCGATCTTCTGCCTCAGGTCCTTGCCGAAGCCATAGGCCAGGGCCGCGGCGGTGGGCTCGTTGATGATGCGCAGGACATTGAGGCCGGCGATGGTGCCCGCGTCCTTGGTGGCCTGGCGCTGGCCGTCGTTGAAATTGGCCGGCACGGTGATGACCGCCTGGTCAACCTCCTCGCCCAGCGCCGCCTCCGCGATCCGCTTCATTTCCATCAGGATCATGGCGGAGATCTCGGGACACGAGTACTGGCGCTCCCCGATCTGGATGCGCACGCTCTGGTTGGGGCCCTCCACGATCCGGAAGGTCGAGACCGCGCTGGCCTTCTTCACCTCGGAGCTGAAGAACTTCCGCCCGATCAGACGCTTCGCCGAATAGACCGTCCGCTCCGGGTTCTCGATGATGAAATTCTTGGCCTCGTTGCCCACGATGATCCGGCCGTCCTCCAAAAACGACACCACCGAGGCCTGGATCAGCTGCTGGTCCGGGCCGGGAAGCACCCGGGGCTGGCCGGTCTCAACAATGGATACGCACGAAGTGCTCGTTCCTAAATCTATTCCCACCACTCGTCCCATGCCTGCTCCTTTCAGTTCGCGTCGCTGCTCGCGCGCCCGGTCATTATAGTCAATCTACTTTATCATAAAAAACCGGCCGACAGCAAGCCTTGCAAACAGGATCAATGTTTATTGACAATCATATTAGGAAGGAGTATGAATGAACAGAAAATAGAAGCTGTTTTGATTCTCAACGTCAGTCTTCAAAACAAAGGGGTCTGGTATGAATAACAAAATGATCGGCGCGGCGATGGCGGTCCTTTCCTCCGTCCTTTTTATTTCCCTCACGGTTTTCGGCCAATCCGTCCCCGGCCTGATCAATTATCAGGGCCGGCTGATGGACGCCGACGATAAGCCGGTGACGGGAACGCGCTCGATGCATTTTTCCGTGCTCGACAGCGGCACGGTGGGCCTGGGCAGCGTGCTGTGGGGCGAGACCCAGACGGTGACGGTGCAGGGCGGGCTGTATAACGTGCTGCTGGGGTCGGTAACGCCGCTCGGGCCTTCGGTCTTCAGCGGCCCGAACCGCTGGCTGGAGGTGAAGGTGGCGGGGGAGGCGATGGCGCCCCGCCAGCGGCTGGCGAGCGTGCCCTATGCCCTGGCTTATGACCTCAGCTACCTCTACTCCAACCCCGACATGGACGGCGACGGCCACAAGTCCATCATCTTCGGCGGCGACGACTGCAACGACGCCGATCCCGCCATCCACCCCGGCGCCCCTCCCGTTCCCGGCAGCGGCATTGACTATGACTGCGACGGCTACCCCTTCGGCGCAAACGACATGTGCAATGCCTTCGCGGCCTGCGGCTATGACATCAACTCGAGTTGTCCACCGACCATCCAAACCTATCTCAACTATAACGTTCCCGCGGCGGCGCAGTGGCGGACGTGCTCCGAGTTCGCCGCCTCCTGCGGAGAAGTAGACACCTGCCTGATTAGTTTTCAGGCCGACATGGCCAACGATCTCTGCTCGCCGCTCGACACCTGCGGCTACATCAGCGACTCCGGTTGCCAGGATCAAATCAATAATTACTGGGACGGAGATTTTGGCTTGCTCCTGGTGCCGATTGCCTGCATCCAGGACGCCGACACCTGCAACCCTGACGCCTTGCAGCGCTGTCTGACTGTCGAGGAATTCCAATATAACCGTGACCCCGGCTATAACCTCAATCCGATGGTTTATATCCTGTTCGGCGATTCCGGGGCCAGCATCTCGATACGTACCCCCAGCGGCAACGGGATTTCCTTCACTCATAGCCAGGGATGGGAATGGGACGCGATGACGTCTACCTCCTACCCCACCTTGGGCGATTTTGCCGCGGTCTATCCCTCCGGCCAGTATGAACTCCTCCAAGGCGCCACGGTTATTGACGTCTTCCAGGTCCCGGCGTTTTACGTCTCCGACTTCCCCCGCGGCATCTACGCCGTCCTTCCCCTGCCCGGGTCCTCGATCAATCTGGATCCACTGCCCTTGCAATGGCAATATTCCGATGGCGCGCCGTTTGAGATAGTGAACTTCTCTTTGGAGAATCTCTCCCGGCCCGGCTCAACGCGGCATGATCCCTTGCCGCCAGACACCACTTCCTCGACCATCGCCGTTCCCGCGGGCGTGCAGTACGGTGACTCCCTTAAATTTGAAATCTGGAATTACACCACGCAGCAGTATTATTCGAATAATCTTAATCAATTCTTTATCCGCTACTTCGAGTACGTGGTTCATTTCACGCTTCACTGGACCGGACCGTGAACCCAAGCCTCGCCCGGGAAGCATCAAAAGAATAGCACCGACATTCTTGTCCGTAAGGAATGTTCTGTCCGCCGGCGGGACGGGACAGGCAGGGAAGCCTGTCCTGCTGAGTCATTTCCTGAGCAAGAGGAGGAAGTGTTTCTGATTGCCCTTGGGGCCGTTGACCGGCGAGGGCGGCCGGCCTTCCTCAATAAGTCCTGGTTAGGCCGCGGCGATCTTGTCCACGCAGCCCTTTTGCTTCGCGCGTGAGCGGCGGACCCGCGAACACCGCCAGCGGCCCGATAAAGGACTGGGACAAGAGTGTCCCCGCCACCAGGATTTCTATCATTTATTTTGCGGGAATCTATAAGAAGTTACTTCTTCGCGCCTTCTTGGTTTTCAGTTTCTTCTGATCTCCACCCCCTCGCGGCGGGCCATTTCGATGATCACGGAGGAATCATCCTCTATGAATTGCTTGACGCCGACGGGGATGGGTTGAAGGCCGAAGCCGGCCTCGCCGGTCAAAATCCACAAATCATCGTCTTTGCCCCAGCGGTCCCGGTCAAACTCCTCGGCCAACACGAGGATATCAATATCGCTGTACGGTCCGGCGGTGCCCCGCGCCTGGCTGCCAAACAGGATCGCCCGATCAACCTGGATCCCATGCTCGACCAGCACGTCCAAATAGCGGCGCACTAGGACGATAACTTCCGGATTAACCATTTCATCACCTCGGAGATTTCATCCACAATTTCCTTGGCCTTCTGTTTTGACGGGCCGTGCTTTTCCGGGTCCGGATATCTGCCCGCAGTCGCAAACTTATTAACCATGTTAAACAGATGAGATTGGTCTGCCGATAGGGTAAGCCCTGCCTTCTTCGCCAGGAATGTCAAGTCGTGAGAATATGGCGGAACATCGGATGTATTCTTGGCCACCAGCGCCTTGAGCGCCTTTTCTAATGCCAGGTGCGCAAAGAACAGGGCCTCCTTGTTCTTGCCTTTTTCAAGAAGGATGGAGGCCGTATCCAGGTCTTCCTTCGCGCCCTCACTCCAATAGACGATTTGCTTCTGGATGTTAATAGCCATCAGGGATCTTTCTCCGCAAAGCCTCTTATCCATTATAGCTATTTCCTAAGCTCGAATCCATCAACTCCGCTGATTCAATCTTCATGCGTAGAGCACTGGAGATTTTTCTCTTGCTGCAGGAACCTCCCCCGCTCCGCCAGCGCCCCGAAGGCCCGGATGGAGTCCTCGATCGTCGGGTAGAGCATGATGCCATCGTTCACCAGCTTGAGCAGCCCCGGATACCCGCGCCGCACCGCGAGGCGGGCCATGGTCGAGGTCATGAGCAGGGGCTTTTTGAACTGGAAGAAGTAGTCGCGCAGCATCTCGTTGTATTTGAGGTCGTGGTCCAGGCGGGCCAGGAGCGTCTTGTCCTCGGGGTTGCGGAAATCTATTTTCGAGGTCACGGAGTCGAGCATGGAGTAGATCCAGCCGATGCCCAGCAGGATCACGCCGTCCACCTCGCCGCTGTCCATCAGGATCGGGATCAGCTCGCGCGGGCCGCCGTAGCCGATGCCCGCCACCATGTCCACCGGGTTGTTGGGCGACCACCACGGCGGAAGGTGGGCCTTAAGCTTGCCGATCGTCTCATCCGAGAGCTTGACCACGTCCAGGCCCAGGCGCAGGCACGCATCCGCCGCGATCACCCCGAACCCGCCGCCGCCCGTTATCACCCCGACCTTCCGGCCCGCGGGTAATGGCGTCTTCACGAAGCTCGCCGCCATGATCACCGCGTCCTCGATGGTCTCCGCCCGGATGAGCCCGGCCTGCCGGCACGCCGCGCTGAAGACCTGGTCCGAGCCCGCCAGCACTCCCGTATGGCTGGCCGCGGCCACGGCCCCCGCTTGGGTCCGGCCGCTCTTGATGATCACCACCGGCTTCTCGAGCGCCGCCGCCTTGGCCGCCTTGAAGAAGGCCGGGCCGTCGCCCACGCCCTCCACGTACAGCACGATCACGCGCGTCTCCGGGTCTTGCCGGAAATACTCGAGGTAATCGGGCCAGCTAAGGTCCGCGCAGTTGCCCGCCGACACCGCCTTCGAGCACCCGAACCCGAAATCCGCGAGCTCCTCCGCCACCACCGTGGAAACGTTCCCGCTCTGGCTCGCCACCGCGATCACCCCGGGCTCCGGCTTGAGCACCGGCATCCACGGATGAAGCTTCGCGCGCGGCGACGAGATCCCCTGCCCGTTCGGGCCCACCAGCACCATGCCGCCGGACCGCGCCAGCCGCACCATCTCCTCCTGCTCCCTGGCCCCGTCGCCGCCCAGCTCCGCGAACCCCGCCGTGATCACGATGCCGGCCGGGACCTTCTTCCTCACGCATTCCTTGATCGCCGCCGGCACCGCGGCCGACGGGATCGTGAAAATGGCCAGGTCAATGTCGCCGGAAATTTCCGCGACCGCCCGGAACGCCTTGAGCCCCTGCACCGTCTCCTCTTTCGGGTTCACCGGGTAAATTTCGCCCTCGTAGCCGCCGTCCAGGAGGTTCCGGAAGATGATGCCGCCCCATTTGCCCAGGTTGTTCGACGCCCCCACGAATGCCACGCTCCGCGGCGAAAAAATCTTTTCCATGGCCCTGATCCGCTCGTCCAACTCAAACACCTCCCGTCAACTTCTTTTCACGCCCGGCCGCCGGCGCTATAAAAAGTATATAGCAAAACCTCCAAAGTTAAAGAACCAGTATAGGGTATCAATCAGATCAGTGATTATTTCTTCAGCCCTGAAAGGGCGATAATAAGATAGCCCAGGGTTGGCCGTCTTCGGCCTACCCTGGGATATCGGCGCCCACAATATCCTTTTCAGCCCTGAAGGGGCGACCTGACGATGCAACTCGGTGCACATTATGAAAAAACGATCATCTATAATTCGGATACACTAGTCAGGTTTTTGCCGGCCCCCCATTGTTCGATGACGGCGGCGGCTTCACGGGGCGAGAGCAGGATGATGTCGTCGCGGTGGAGGCCGGCGAGGACGGAGATGAGATCGTCGTAGCCCACCGCCCAGCCGTTGAGTCCGTAAAAAACTACTTTCCCGCGCGGGGGAATGTACGCGGCCTCGGCCTTGAGCTTGGCGGCCAGCGTTTTATTCTGGTCCTCGTAATAATTGGTCTGGCTGAAGAGGATGGGCGGGTAGCCGCGCGGATGGCTCCACCGCTGCATGGTGATTGGCGGAGCGTAGCCGGCGAGCAGGCCCTTGATCCAGGGGTCGCGGCCCAGCGGGCCCAGCGCCGCGCCGATCACGCCGCGGCCGAGCGGGACGTAGAGCAAGGGGTCGAGCGACCACAGCACGTCCATGCCCGTGAGTTTCATGTAGTCAATGGACACGTCGCGAAAAAACTCCTGGTCCCGAAACGCCGAGGTGAAGGTATAGCCCGCGCCCGAGAGCGCCACGAAGAAATCATTGTCCGTCCGCGTCTCGTAGTAATAGCGCATGATCCCGGGCGCGAGCTCATAAAGCTCGGGCGCGAAACTCCACGCCGCCTTGATCTTGCCCCGCTCCGGGCAAAGCCAGGAGTCGGCCTTGAGGTAGCGCTCGGATTCGATGAACAGATTGTCGCCGTCAGTGAACGCGAACACCACGCCCAGCTTGCCCCGGAGGTCCGGCGGATCGGCTTCCGGCGCGCTCTCCGGCAACGGCATGATCGGGATGCCGGAGTGGACCGTGAGGTTGGGCACGAGGTCGGTGGGCGCCATGAATTTGGACGATGCCGCCAGGGTGTACTCGACGATCCATTCCTCGGGGCCGCTCCTGGCGATGTAGCCCATCGTCGGAATGTCGCGGGGCATCTTTTTAAGCAGACCGCTCAACACAAAATAATCCCGGCCCGAGGCCGTCAGATAAAAGGTGAAGATGCGGTGCGCGAATAGATAGTCGCGGCAGGTGTGGTTGCGGGGCGAGAGCGAGGCCACGGTCTTGATGGAGCAGTACGGGAACAGCTCCTTCAAGGACCAGTCAATCGCATCCCGCGCGTCCCGGAACCGCCCCCGGAAGTCCCCGGCCTTTTTCAGGCCGGCCTCCCGGGCCAGGGCCTCCTGCTCCGGCGTCACCGGCAGGCAGTCGTGGATCGAGCACCAGGTGTCAGCCACGTTCACCGTCCAAGGCTCGGCGAACGAGAACAGCGCGTAGCCCTGAAACAGCCCCGCGAACTTATTAAGCGCCTCCTGGACCGTGATCTCGCCCAGGACTCGGATCCCGTATTCCTGCTCGTAAAAGTCAAGCAGGACCTCGTCGCCGCGGGATTCCGACTTGCGGTTGACGAGGTAAATGCTCGGCTCTCCCCGTGAAGCCATGCCCTGGACCACCGTTGCCAGGTGCCAGTCCTCGTTGCTCAACTCCCCGCTCTCGATCACGTACAGCCCATGCACGGCCGCGGAGCGGTGAAAGATTCCGGGGACCGCGGCGTCCGGTCCGCGGGCGCCCTCCCCGGCCCACGCGTCCGAGGCCGTGGCCCACAACAAGAGCGACAATACCGCGATGTCAGCAATTTTTCTCATGCCGTTTCCTTGCGCGTCTCTGCCCGGCCCGCGCGGCCGCGTCCGACGATGATGAGCGCCCCCGCCGCGATCAGCGACGCCAGGCAAAACCACAGCCCGATCCGGAAGCCGGCGGGCTGATAGATAAAGCGGACCTCGTGCCGGCCTTCCGTTAAAAACACGGCGCGGAACACCAGGTCGGCGCGGTAAATCCGCTCCTCGATTCCATCCGCGAAAACGCGCCAGCCCGGATACATGGCGTCGGAAATAAAAAGCCAGCCCGGAGAGCCTAGACGCGCCCGCACCAGCACCTCTCCCCCGCTATGGCGCGATGACTCCACCGCATCTGGGGCGGCGGGCGCGCCCTGGCCCCGCGCCGCCAGCGCCATCAGATTATCCGCCGCCCCGCCCGCCTCGAACAGAATGGTCCGGCCCGGATCAAAGCGCGCCGGGTCCATCATGATCGCGCGCAGGTCAGGTCCGGAAAGCGACATTGCGTCATGCACGATGAACGAGCGCGGCAAGGCGCGGGTGTTGATGTAGATTTCAATAGGGCCGGTCTCCAACCTCTGGAAAGGTGCGTCAGGACGAATGAGGCGTGGGTCGATCATATAAGTCCATGAGCCATCCTCATCGGAGGTCAGCTCGATCTTGAATTGTGCCGTCCGTCCCGCCAGTTTGTCCAGGGCTAGGCTGTATTTCAGCCAATCCCCCTCGGTCTCTACTGAAGACGCATAAAGCACCGTGGATGAATCCTGGCCCTCCGCTGTACCGGAAACCCTGACACGGCCCCTCCAGGGCCCGGAACACTCTACAAAGGGCGCCAATTCAAACAATAGCGATGTATCAGGATAGACATAGGACGTAAAAGAAAATGTCTGAGGAAACTCTGTTGAGACGACAGCACCGTTCGGACGGAAATTAAAACTGACCGGTCCGGTGATCCTGGGCACTTTATAAAGCGCCCAAGGAGGATTCCCTTTGCCAAGCCGGCCATAATTTTCCTTGACCAGCCCCGGCTCATTCAATAATGAATAAGGCGACGAGAACTTGAACGGGATGCCGCGCGAGAAAACGTACCTGGCGGCGGCGAGGTTGAGCAGCGGCAGGTTCTTATCGTCGAGGTAGGCCGGGTTGTAGAGATCGGCCGCGTAAAACTCCTTCCTGGTTGCGGGCGAATTGGTGAGCACGCTGATCCAGTCGCGCACGATGTCGGGGTCAATCAGATGGAGGAACTCGAAGTATCTCCAGTCGGGCAGGCGCATGTAACCGAAGGCGGAGCCGAGCGCGGTATGGGACGCGACCATGCCCGCGACCTCCGGCCGGACCTGCTTGCCGGCGAAGCGCTCAAAGGAGATGAAGCGGTACTCCGGGTCCTGCTTGTCCGCGAACGCCTGTACCGCCGGGTCCAGCCGGAACTGATCCTGGCCCGTCCGCGGCACGCAGCCCAGAGCGAGAAGGTACGCGTCGGTCATGACCAGGACCACGGCCGCCGCGGCCAGCGCCCGGGCTCCCGCGGCCCTTTTCCTGCCCGTCCAGAGCGCCGCCGCCCCCAGCGCCAGCATGGCGATAGCGGCCACCCACCGTTGTTCGCCGCCGGCCAATACATGGTTCAAATTGGCATTGGCACAGCCCCACAAGAGAAGGATTGCCCCCATGAACATGAGCCGGCGCCGTCCCTCCCCGCTCCGGAACCGGTCGAACGCGGCGGCCGCCGCCAGGAGCCACGCGAGCTGGATCAGCCCGAGCGTGCGCTCGACCGTGCTCAATTGTCCGAGCACCGGGACGCGCGAGATGACCGGAGCTAAAAACTGGGCCTTGCGCACGGCCACAAAGACTATCATGGCGGCCATGAGGTTCACGAACGCGGAAACCGTGGCGTCGCGCCGGTAGCTGCTGATGGCGTAAACCATGATGAGCAGCGGGGCCAGGCCCAGGTAAAACGGGGGCAAGCCGGCGTTATAGGCGCTGCCCGGCATGAAACGCTGGAAGTCCCGGAAGGGGAAGAACAGGTGGTAAGGAAAGTGTGTCATCTCGAGCATGTCGCCGAAGTCGAGCTGAAAGGGCGAGGCCTGGGAGCGCACCGACCGCGAGGCGTGCTCGGCGAGAGCCAGCGCCAGGGGCGAGCTCAGCGCCATTCCCACTCCCATCGCGCAGCCGGCCAGGAACAACATGCGCATGAGCGCTCCCGGCTCTTCCCGCCGCACCTGGAACAGGATGAAGAAGAAGACGAAGATGAGGTTGTAAATAAAGCCCTCCGCGTCGCCCGCCAGCAGCATGGCGGCGGTGAGCGCGGCGGTCAGGATGAACGGCCCGGCCCGCCGCGTGAGCAAGAGCCGGCGCACGGCGAAGAGCAGCAGCGGGACCCAGGCCGCGGTGCCGTGGCTGGAGAGCTGGCTCTGAAAGAAGAAGAAGAAGCCGGACAGGGCGAAGGTGAGCGCGGCGAGGAAAGAGGAGAGGCTGGAGACCCGGAGCGAGCGGAGCAGCGCGTAGGTCCCGAGGGCGGCCGCCAGCGCGTGCAGCAAGAGCAGGAGCGTGGCCGCGTCCACGAAATCCAGGAGCGAGAGCAGAAAGATGTTCGGCGGATACAACACGCCCGCGTGGGAATAAGCGAGCCACGGCATGCCCGCGTACTGCTGCCAGTTCCACAGCGGGAACTCGCCCGCCCGCCACATCCGGCCCTGCACCGAATAGCCGGGGAGCCACTGCGAGCTCACGTCCACCATCGCCGGGGCTTCCATCGCACTCCGCCCCGAGAACAACTGCGGCAGGTAAACAAGGGCGACCAGCAGGCACAGGGCCGCCACGTAAATCCAGTCGGCCCTCCCCGGCTTATTCACCGGTCGAGCGTTTTCCGAACTCATGGCTAAAGTCTATCGCAAAATATCGCCGTGGCATAACCGCGGAAGAGGGCTTGAGGCTTGGGGCTTCCAGGCTTGAGAAAGAAGGCGTTCGAGCCGGCCGAAGCTCCCCTCAAGCCTGGAAGCCCCAAGCCTCAAGCCCAATCTTCACGCCCCCTTTATTCTCCGGGAGAACTCGTCTATATTTTCTAATGAATGCATCCCGCGGGAGTTTCAGGACCGAACCTTTGTAATTCATTCCTCAAGGATCAGAGGTTTGCGCCCCCGCCTGGAAATGGAACCAGGATGGCCGAAAAAAGAAAGATCGAGAGAGTGCTGCTGATCTTCCCGCCGGTCCGGCTGTACCGGGAGACGATGAAGATCGCGTTCTCGCCGCTGGGGATAAGTTACGTGGCGGCGGTGCTGCGGGAAGAATGCGAGGTCCGGCTGCTGGACGCGGCGGCGGAGGGGTTTGCCCGGGAGGAGATCCTGGACGAGAACTTCATCCGCTACGGCCTGCCGCTCCAGGAGATCCGGCGTCGGATCGAGGAGTTCGCGCCGGACGTGGTGGGGGTCTCTTGTTTGTTCAGCTCGCTGTTTCCGATGGTGCGGGAGATATGCGAGGTGGTGAAAAGGATAGACCCGCGGATTCTGACCATCACCGGCGGGACGTATCCGACCTTCATGGCCGGGCATTGCCTGTCGGAGCCGTCGCTGGACCTGATCGCTTTGTCGGAGGGCGAGGTCACGATGCGGGAGACGGTGCGGGCGCTCAAGGAGGGCCGTCCGCTGGGTGAGGTTGACGGCCTGGCGTACAAGGAAGACGGCCGGGTGGTGATCAATGAGAAGACCCAGTGGGTGATGGACCTGGACTCGCTGCCCTTTCCCGCGCGCGACCTTCTGCCCATGGAGCTGTACAAGAAGGTCGGGGTGCCGCACAGCTTTTCCGCGGCCAGCAGGAACAACGCGCCGCTGATCACGTCGCGCGGCTGTCCCGCCCATTGCATCTACTGTTCGAGCACAAAGTTCTGGGGCAACCGCTTCCGCTTCCGCTCTCCGGGCAACGTGCTCGACGAGATCGGCGAGCTGATCTCGAAGCACGGGATTGACGAGATCCAGTTCGAGGACGACAACATCACGGCCGACCGCAGGCGGGCCAAGGAAATTTTCCGGGGCATCATTGAGCGCGGCTACAAGGTGAAGCTCAATTTCCCGAACGGGGTGGCGTTGTGGACGCTGGACGAGGAGCTGGTGGACCTGATCATCGAGGCCGGGGCCTACGAGATGACGCTGGCCTTCGAGAGCGGGTGCCAGGAGGTCCTGAGCAAGATCGTGAAGAAACCGCTCAACCTGGACAAGGCCCGCGAGATCACCCGCTACATCCAGAAAAAGAAGCTGCGCACCAACGCCTTCTACATCTTCGGGTTCCCCGGCGAGACCCTGGAACAGATGCGGGAGACCTTCCGCTTCGCCAACGAGATGAAAACCGACATGGCCTTCTTCTTCGTGGCCAACCCCCTGCCCGGAACCGAGATGTACGAGATGGCCCGCGAGCGCGGCTTGTTACGCGGCGACTTCGATTTCGAGAACCTCACCTTCACCCGCTCCGCATATCACGAGAACGTGTTCCCCGCCGGCATGCTCGAGCGCATGGCCGGGCGCGAGTTTTTAAAGTACAACCTCCGCTCTTACCTCCGGCACCCGCTGGTGCTGCTCAAGAAGTCGGTGGTGGACCTGCTGTTCAAGCGGCCGCGCTGGAGCTTCGGACTCTTCATCCGGATTTTAAGAAGGAACCTCTGGTAGGCCCGAGGCCACTAATTAGCGTTCACCATGCAAGCCGGTCCGCGAGACTGAATTCTTTTTCCAGCGTTGCGATTTTTACGCCTTTGCGCTTACGATTGAATCGGATGCCAAGAAGGGAATGGAGAACCGCCATCGCCCTCGCGCTGGCGATCAAGGCCGCGTCGCTCTTGTGCCTGTACGCGGGCTACCGGCTCGTGCCCCAGGCCGGTTACGGCGCGGACCTGTGGATCGTCCGGCCCGGCGTGTCCTTTGTTGATCACCTGGCCAACTTCGACGGCGCCTGGTTCGCGCGCATCGCCGCGCTCGGGTACCGGCGCCTGGCCGCGGGCGACTATGACCTCGCCGCGGAAACCCGGCGGCTCCGGGTCATGGATCAACTGGGCTATGACCAGGCCCGGTGGCCGCCCGCGCCGGGCAGCGCCCGTTTCGACCGCGGCTACGGTTATCGTCACTGGCCGCTGCTGCCCGGCCTGATCCGCGCGGCCTCGGCCTCTGGCCTTGACCCCGTGCACGCGGGGGTGGCGCTGTCCAACCTCTTCACCGTGGGTTACGGCATATTGCTCTACTACCTGGTGCGTCTCGACCATGAGAAAAAGACCGCGGTCCTGGCGGTGGCCCTGTCCCAGCTCCATCCCGGGGCTTACGCGCTCTCCGCCGTGTTCAACGAGTCGCTGTTTCTGGTGCTGGCCGCGGGGGCGATGGTATGCGCGCGGCGGGGAAGATGGTGGGCCGCGGGGGCGCTCGCCATGATCGCCGCGGTCTCGCGCATTGACGGCGCCATCCTGGCCGTGCCGCTTTGCTACGAGTGGCTGCTGGCGCGGGCGCGGGAGGACGGGCGCGATGGCTTTGCCGGCGTGCTCGGCGCCTCCAACCTGCGCCGCGCGTTCCACGGGTTCATCGAGCTTCCGGGCGTGTGGTGGGCCTTGCTCATCCCCTTGGGCACGCTCTCCGTCATCGTTTATTTTTACGCCATCACCGGCGACGCGCTGATCTGGACCAGGGTGCACGAGGTCAACGTGCACGGCCACGTCAACTGGCCCTGGCTCATGATGATGGAGACCTATGAAAAAGGCCCGGAAATATGGATGAAGGAGCTGCCCCTGCACGCGGTCCTGCTCCTCACTCTGGTCCTGTCCTTCCGTAAAACCCGCGGATCGTACTGGGCCTGGATGCTGGTGTTCTTCCTGTACCACGCCAGCAACGCGAACCACAGTTACCTGCGCTACCAGGTGCAGTGCCTGCCCATGTTCATCGCGCTGGCGCAGGTCCTGGGCAGGTGGCGCTGGCTCGCGGCCCTGGCCCTGATTTCGTTCGCCGCCCTCTTCGCCCTGTTCGCGGCGCTGTTCATCAACGGCTACTGGGTGGCGTGACCGGCGGGGTTTGCGAACCGGCCCATTCTGAAAGTATTCTATTAGAGCCGGTTTCTAAACCTTCTCAAGAAGGGTTAACAAGGATACTCAGGATATTCAGGATGCGGAAGGCCCTGGAATTATTCTGAACATCCTGAATATCCTTTATTAATCTTTTCATTTGAGCTGGTTATCCTGGTTGAAACCGGTTCCAGATTGATGGACATGGAGACCAAGCATGGATAAGCGCGACATTCGCGCCGTCATCATGGGCGGCGGGCCCGCCGGCCTGGCCGCGGGCAAGGTGCTCACCGACCACGGCGTCAAGACCGTGGTCCTGGAGGCGGCCGACGGGGTGGGCGGACTCTCGCGCACCCATAGCCACAACGGCTTCCTCTTCGACCTCGGCGGCCACCGCTTCTTCACCAAGAAGGCCGAGCTCGACCAGTTCCTGCATAAGCTCATGGTGGACGAGCTGATCAACGTTGACCGGTTCTCCAAGATTTACTTCATGAACAAGTATTTCAATTATCCGCCCACTTTTTTAAACGCCTTCAGCGGGCTCGGTCCGGTGATGTCCGCCCGCATCTTCGGGTCCTTTGTCCTGGACAAGTGGAAGTACCGGAACCAGCCCGCGGTCACGCTGGAGGACTGGATGATCCAGCAGTTCGGCCGGCGCATGTACGAGATTTTTTTCAAGACCTATACCGAGAAGGTGTGGGGCGTGCCGTGCACCCAGGTCTCCGCGGCCTGGGCCGCGCAGCGCATCAAGGGCATGAGCATGTTAGGCACCATCAAGGAAAGCCTGATGCCCGGCAAAAAGGAAAAGCCGGTGTCGCTGATCGGCAACTTCAAGTACC
Organism: bacterium; assembly: GCA_035527835.1. Lineage (GTDB taxonomy): Bacteria > RBG-13-61-14 > RBG-13-61-14 > RBG-13-61-14 > DATKZS01 > DATKZS01. Next base: position 1,065 of record DATKZS010000141.1, on the reverse strand, counting down.
CGGCCCACGGCATCGGCCGCATCAGCGAGCGCCTGGCCCAGGAGATCAGGAAAGGGAACGAGATCAAGCTCCGCGCGCGCGCGGTGGGCGTGCTGCACCAGCACAACAAGGTGACGGGGGTGAGGGTCCGCTACGGCGACGGGCGGGAGGAGGTGCTGGAGGGCACGCACGCGCTGTCGTCCATCCCGGTGACGGAGCTGATCATGATCCTGGACCCGCCGGCGCCGGAGGATGTGAAGGACGCGGCCCGGAAGCTGCGCTACCGCGACCTCACGGTGGTGGCCATCATGTTCAACCGCGACCGCATCACCGAGGACACCTGGATTTACATCCCGGACCCGCGCATCAGCTTCGGCCGCCTGCACGAGCCGACCAACTGGAGCCCGGCCATGAGCCCGCCCGGCAAAACCTCGCTGGTGTTCGAGTACTTCTGCTTCGAGACCGACCCGGTCTGGACCATGCCCGACGAGGACCTGGCCGCGAGCACGCTCCAGGAGTTCGCCAAGATCGAGCTGGCGCCGGGCATGGAGCAATACGCCTTTGACCATTGCGTGGTCCGGGCCCGGAAGGCCTACCCCATGCACGACATCGGGCACGAGCAGCACCTGGAAAAGATCAAGTCCTACCTGGAGGGCATCGAGAACCTGGTGCTGATGGGCCGCTACGGCCAGTTCGTGTACAACAACATGGACCATTCCATCGAGACCGGCATCCGGGCGGCCCAGAGGCTCACCGGGGAGGAGAGCGGCCAGGGGCCGGTGATCAAGGACGAATACCTCGAGATGAAGTACGAAAAATGAATAGTGCTGTCCAAAATAAACGGACCGGAGAACCGCCAAGACGCCAAGAGCGCCAAGGATTATTTTTCAACACGATTTTAAGAGGGCTGGGGTGCGAATGTTTCTTGCTTGGCGCTCCCGTCGGCCGGTCCGCCAAGCCGGTTGGGGCCAACGCTCCGGAGCTGTTCTTTGCCGGGCCGCAAAGAAACATCATGATTTACTTGGCGATCCTTGGCGCTCTTGGCGTCTTGGCGGTTTTCTTACGGCCTATTTTGGACAAGAGTGA
>DATKZS010000140.1:0-141470 GCA_035527835.1 bacterium | reverse complement strand
CCTGTTACCCCCTCTTGCGCTACATTACTCATGGTCAGTGGTCCTCCTTTTCAATTAATTTTGTAAATGAGCTGATGCTAACCCATCACGCTCGGTGAGGCCACTGACCTATTTATTCATGATGGCTTGGCGGTTTTCTTACGGCCTATTTTGGACAAGAGTGATTCATAATTTTGAATTAATACGCCCCCTGGTCCTCCGAATAGACTATCCGCAGATTAAAGGCGACGTTGCGAGAACCGCTCGCCCGCGAGGTGCTGAAGCCGAGCTTCAGGTTCCCGGCCGAGTCCACCCAGATGTAGGCCTTATCGTTCGTCCCGTTCCACTCGGCGTAGATGTACGGATTGGTGATCCGGGAGGCGCCGCCGCTGCGCGTGTAGATCCAGCCGTCGAGCTGGCCCACCATCGTGACGCCGTTGATGGCCGTGTACCTCGACCCCAGCTCGTCATCGTCCGCGCCGCCGGGAAGAAAATTGGAGGTGGCCGAATAAATAGTCACATCGCCCACCACCTGCACGTAGCGGTCCATCCAGCTCATCGAGCTGTCCAGCGTGAAGTCCGCCGCCGTGGCATTGTTCGAAAAACTCCCGTTGATGAACTTCATCTGCGCGCCCGTTGCGTACAGGTAATCCAGGTCCTCCCGGATCTTGTCCATCAACGTCTGATTGAGCGGGCTGTTGGCGTCCGTCTCCGAGGCCGCGATCGTCTGCCAGGTCATTTATTGCACCTCCTGGAAAATCGTTAGAGTTATTTGCAGAAAGATTTATTAGCCGCAGATGAACGCAGATGAACACAGATGAAGAAAATTATTTTATTATCTGCGTTCATCTGCGTTCATCTGCGGCTAAAAAATCTCCTCCCTCCGACCGGATCAATAGATGTAATAGCCGTCCTCCCCCGCTGTCCCCACCTTGTTCTCCGTGTTCCCGGCCCAGCCGTACCGTTCCTTTTCCTCTTCCTCCGCGTCGTTATAGTCCGAGGTCAAGGCCGCCGGCGAGATCACCGGGTAGCGCCGTTCCAGTCTCGTGTCCATTGCCGTGAGCTCGATGCGGTTGTCCGACACCCGCTGCTTCTTGGTGACCTCGAACAGCGCCCGCTGCCTGGCCGCGCCCGAAGCGTCAACCACGTCCGCGCTCTTGATGCGCACGAAGTCGCCCACCTGGAGTCCCTCGTCCTTGAGCTCGACCGCGAACTTGAACACCGCCGCCCCGCTCCGGTAGCGGATCAGATAGCGCGACGCCAGCAAGAGCGCCTCCAGCTCGCGGTACATCCAATTGCCCCAGACCTCTTTGTTTTTGGCCTCTCCGAAGAACTCCGGGCTTTCCGCCTCCGCGTCCATCAGCACCAGGAGGCCGGCGAAGTTGTCCGGGTCCTTGCCCGCGTCCGGCTTGACCGGGTTGTAATGCACGGTGATCCGGGTGGCCCGAAGCTCGTCGCCCGCTTCCCACGAAGTGGAGCCGGCGATGAAGCCCGACTCGTCGTCAAGCTCCCTGGGTTCGTCCGTGAAAAAGGGCGGGGCCACGCATTTGGCCCTGATCGTCGAGTCCTCCGCCTGCCAGACGTGGACCAGGCACTGCTCGCGGAGATCATTGACCAGGTCCTTGGCCGCCGTGGCCTCACCCACCATCCGCCGAAAGCGCGTGCCCGCCATCCACCGCCCCAGCTCGTCCGTGAAGCCCACCGCTTTCACGGCCGCGCCCTCGTCATGTCCGGCCGCCTCGGTCCCGTACGCCCCGCGCTCGGCAACCATGAGCGCGCCCCCGCTGATGCCCCGGTAGCGGATCAGCTCATCGTCAATTCTCACGATGCCCGTTTCCGGGAACGGCTCGGTAATGCTCACCGGAAGCTGGGTCGAGACCCCGGAAATGCCCCCACTAAGCGTCGCGCCGCGGTCAACCACGGAGATGGCGAGTGGATCAATCCCGCCGTGCGTGCAGAGGAGCGACAGAAATATTTCGTCCGGCGGCAGGCCCTCTCCGTCCTCCGGTTCCGCGAACACCGCCGCCTGCCGCACCGCCTTGCCCGCCGCGTGGGAGGCCGGCGATGTCCCATAGGCCCCGGCCGTGCAGCCGGTGAGCGCGCCCGCCGCCGTGCCGGTGAACGTCACGTACTCATCCTCAACCTTGACCGTCCCCGGCGCCTCGAACTCACTCTCGTCCGCCACGTACATCGTGGCGCCGCCGTTGTAGAGGGCGGTGAGCGCGTTGTTGCTCGACTGCTTGGACGGAATTTTTTTGTCGAGCAGCGCGAGCTGGTCCTTGACCACCACGCGGGCGCGGCCGCCCTTCCACTCCATCTTTTCGATCACGCCGCGGAAGGTCAGCCGGTACTCGGAGAGCGGCAGCCCCTCGAAGCCCTGCCGGATTTCCGCGATGCGGCCGCCCGCGTTCGGGTTGCGCGCGATCAGGTTGCGGAGGTACCCGCCGGCCGTCTCCGCGTTCGACACGCTCCGGTCCGGGTTGGCGAGCGCAAGCGGGGCGTCGTCCAGGAATTCGAGGGTGATGCGCGCGCGCCGGGTCACGTTGTCGCCGGGCCGAATCTCGGTGGGGACCGTCTTGATGTCAGTGAGATATGGCAGCGACTCGGGGACCCAAGGCCCGTCGCTCATCGAGAAGGCATAGGCCTTGCCGGTCTTCGCAAAATGGGCCGGGTCCTTGCAGGTCGGGAAGGTGTAATAACAGCAGGGAGATCCGGAGGCCGCGCAGGGACCCACGCCGTAAGTGTTCGCGCAGTAGTCCAGGTACAGCACCACGCGGCGGACCACGGCGCGGCTGATTGACCGGAGCTGGTCATCGTAAGTCATTACTGTTCCCCCAAATAAACAGACCCAATTTGAACGCCAAGACGCCAAGACCGCCAAGTAAAAACAAAACATTAATTTCTTGGCGTCTTGGCGCCTTGGCGTTAAATCCTCGCCTCACCTCTCCACCCCGCTCATGGTCAACGACAGCCCGCGCCAGGACTTGTCGTACGGCGCTTCGAACTTGGGCGACGCGAGCCGCACCAGATATGCTTCCTCGGGCTTGCCCTCCGGGTCCCAGGCGAAAAAGAACGGCTTTTCCCCATGCGCAACGAAAAAGGGCAGCCACTCGTCGCGGATGAAAGATGCGGGAAGGCGCGAAAATGACGCCTTGATCTCGCGCTTTCTGAATCGCGCCGCGATGCCGAGCAGCCGGCCCTCCTTGCTGTACTCGGCGGCGGCCTCGCACTCCTGCGCGTCCGGGTCAAAGCCGGTGTCGGGAAACGCCGGGACCTCGGTGGACAGCCCGATGAAGAGCACGCCGATCGCGGGAGGATCGGTGTAGCCGGACGGGATCACCAGCTTGAAGTAGCGCCGGCTCTGGGCGGCAAAGCGCCTGAAGATCACGCGGTCATCGGCGGGGTCGAGCGGCGTGAAGCAGTCGTACCAGGTCGCGTCGTCGTCGCTCCACTTGAGGGCTATGCCGGTGACGCCGGCGCTGTTCAGGTTATGGCCGGCGATGGCCAGGGTGTCCACGCTCACGGCCTGGCCGGGAAGGGCGGAGGCGTCGAGCTTGACGAAGAGCTCGCCGGACTCGGACGATTGCCAGAGCGTGTAGTCGCGCCAGTCGCTGACGTTCGCGAACGGACATCCGTCCGCGTCCGGCGAGTGGGTTATCGCCGGAGCGGGGGCGGCGTTAAACAGATTTTTCCACGCCAGCACGGGAAACGAATTCATGACTGGACCTCCAGAATCACGTCGTCCTTGATGTTCTCGTTGATCGCGTCAATCAGGGTGCGGGCGAACTCGTAGGTGTCCACGATCCCGACCTGCCGGCCCACGTTCACGATGAGGCGGGTGTGATGAGACGGCTCATCCTCGCGGCCCTGCGTTCCCGGGGCCGAGCCCGCGCCCTGGCCTCCTGGGCCGGCGGAACCGCCTCCGCCCGCCGTTGCTCCGGCGGAGGCCTTGGCCGCGGCCGCGTACTGGCTGGCCGCGAGCGCGTGCTTTAACGAGCTGGCCAGCGCGGCCGGGTCCTTGGTGCCCAGGAAGCGCGCGAACTCCTTGGTGGCCTCCGCGATCTCGAACGGGACCATCACCTTGGCCTGGTCCCGGATCGAGCCGCCAAGCAGCCCGGCCATCGAGCGCGACATGCTCTGGTAACTCTTGAGCTGCATGCCCCACGCGCCCGACCGCGTCTCGGCCACCAGGTTGTCCCACCACTGCGTGCGCTCCGCGGTCTCGCTCAGAGACTCCTCGACCAGCGACCGCTCGCGCTCGAGCGAGTCGGCGATCATTTGCTCCCGCTCCGCGAGCGCGGCGGCAAGCGCGGTGGTGTCAAGGCCCGGATTGTTTGGCTCGTTCATCCATGCCCTCCTCGATGGCGGCCATCAGCCACAGGTCCCAGAAAGAGAGGCCGCATTGTGAAAGGGGATACCCGGCGCGAATGAGCTTTCTCCACATCAGCGCCCGCCACAGCTCCGGCGCCGTCCGCTCCGCCGTGGGCTCCTCGCACTGGCCGCACGTCCACTTGGCGTACGCGCCGTGCTTTTCCATGCAGGTCGCGCAATCGCCCATCCTGCCGGCCAGGATCAGCCGGGCATCCCCGAGGATTTTTTTAACGCCGTCTCCTCCATGAAGGCCGGGGTCGCGGACAAGTACTGGCCGAGCGCGATCAGGATGAGCGGACAGAGATCGGCGATCGCCTGTTTCCAATCGCCGTGGAACCCCGCGCTCTCCGGCATGGTCACGAGCGGCGCGCCGTCAATAGTAAGGTCGCCGTCGCCGACGCCGGTGATGCAGGCAAGGCCCAGCTCCAGGTTGGCGTGCAGGATGCGCATGGCGTCCTCAGCCTCGTCTCCGCGCGGCATCTTTTTGACCAGCGTCTCGATGAGCTCATGCGGATCAGGCCGGCGATACTCGACCCGCACCGCATTATCGCCCACGCGCAGCGTGATCGTGCCTTCCTTTCCCAGGTTTAATGCCATTAATGCCTCCATCAGCTTTTTTAAAACCGCAGAGACGCAGAGATCGCAGAGAAAATTTATTCATAAAAAATTGTCTTTGCGTTCTCTGCGCCTCTGCGGTTAAAAAATACCCCTCACAGGTATCCGGTCTGCCGGTTAAAACACTTAACGACCGCGCCGCCGTAGGCGCCGTCGTCCATGACCACGAGGTCTCCGGCGATGGCCAGTCTTTTTCCCTGGAGCTCGACCGGCGCCGCGACGATGCCGCAACAGGGGAAGATGATCTCGGCGCCGAAGAACGCGCCGCTTTCCGGCTCGATCTCGGCGCCGCGCACCACGAGGGCCACACCGACGTGCTCGGTCTCGGGATGGTCGGCCTGCCTGAGAAGCACGGTGTCGCGAAGCGACTCGGTGAGCGATACCGTCAAGTCCCGGGCCCCCCGGGCCGCCAGCGCCGCCGGGCCGGTGGCGCCGGGAAAATGCCTTAGCTCCAGGTTGTTCTTGCCGCTGATGGTAAAGCCCATGACCTCCGCCTTGAGCTCCTCGCCGCCGGTGAGACTGCTCCCGTTGTAATAGCCGTCCACCACCACGCGGGCCTCGACCAGCTTGAGCGGCGATTCGTCCACCGCGGCCGGGAGCGCGCACCATGCGGGCGCGGCCGGGATGTAGTCCACCTGGTAGTCCACGTCGTCCCCGCTCTCTCCCAGCGCCTGGTTAAATGCGATCACCGCGGGCGTGTCCGCCGACACGGAGGCCACGGAAAGCGTTTGCCAGGCATCGCTGCCCGCGTCCTTGGCCCGCACCCGGTACACGTTGGCGAGCCGGGCCGCCGCGGTTGCGCCCTCCACCGCGTTCGCGGCCAGAGTGATTGACTGCGCGTTCGCCGGCGCGGCCACGGTCTCGCGCTCATAATTCACCTCGCGGGCCCCGGTGCCGACCACGTCGGCGGAGAGCGACACCCATCCATCGGCCAGCGCCATCGTGAAGCCCTCGATGTAGTTGCCGGCGAGCCGCTCGGTGAACACTCCGGCGCCGCGGCGCTGGATGGCGGTGAAGGTCGGCAGGTACGGGCCGGCGGCCGGGCTGATCTCGTGCCGGTACGCGGTCCCGCTCACCTGGTTCGAGGCGCACTCGCCGAAAAAGTAGGCGAGCACGAAGGCCAGGAGGTCCGGCTTGGCCCGCTTCTGGGAAAGCGATCCCGAGGCCTCGCAATGCGGGGCCAGGATGGCGGTGGGCAGCTCGGAGCCGTGCACGGTGTCGCCGTCGTGCGCGGCGGCGGGCGCGCTTCTGATGGCGGAGCCGGAGTCGAGGTCGAGCGCGACGCCCCCGGTCTCCGACGGCTCTCCCGGCTCGGCCTCCTTGGTCCTGAACACGGCGATCCGGCTCATTATTTCGAGATTGTTTTTCATGGTCGGAACTCCTTTTAAAGGATTTTTATTTCACGCAAAGGCACAAAGTCCGCAGAGGATGAAAATGAAAATTCTTCTTTGCGATCTTTGCGCCTTTGCGTGAACAAAATATTTTTCATTTTGCTCAATGCCTCATTCGTACCGGAACGCGCAGGGGACCTGGATCGAGGCCTCGACCACGGCGCGGGCGGTGATGCGGTCGGATTGGGCCTCGCTGTCCAGGAGGCGGGTCTCGGTGATGGTCGAGACCAGCACGCCTTCGGCGCCCTCGATCAAGTCGGGCAGTCCCAGGAACTGCCGGTCGGTTGCCGTCTGCGCGCGCAGCACGGATTCGAGGCGGGCCGAGATTTTGCGGACGGACCCTTCCACGGCGGCCCGGTCCAGGCCGCGGTCGAGGACCACGGCGGAGATGGTGAAGGTCTTGATCACGGCGTAGGCCGGCGCGGCGGGCGTTTCCTTTTTGGCCACGGCGCGCACCAGCACGGCCGGGAACTCGGCCTGGGCGAGCGGCCGCGCCAGCTCGACGCCGCCGGCCAGGATGGTGCGCACGGGCGGATTACTACCTTCACGCAGGCCGCCCTCACCGGTATCGGCGAGCAGGGTGGCCACGATTTTATCTTCGAGTGCGCGGTAATCACCGTTGTTTAGAGGCATAATTTTCTCCCTGAACCGAAGATCTCGGTCGTCCCTGCCGGGACTCGATTGTTGTCACATCGCGGGTTCCCAGGAATAAATTCCTGGGCTACTACCGGGATGTCCCTCCGGGACAAAAACCCGACCGGCTTCACGCGTCATCGCTCCTTCCGAGCTCTCCGCGATATACGGAGACGGGTCCGGTATAGCCGGGCAGGCGGATGATGGGCGAGCGGCCGAGGGCGGGCACGAGGTACATGAGCTCGGACATGGCGTCCTGCCGGATGTTGTCCACTTCTTCCGCGGTGGCGTTGACCCGTCCCATCCAGAGCATGCACTGGTTGAGCGCGAGCTTTCGGCAGATGCTCTCGAGGATCTCGGGGGTGGCCGGTTCGTCGCCGATGTCGGGGAAGGGCGTGGCATAGCAGGTGCGCAGGAAGGCGTCCATCTTGCGGGAGGCGTCGGCGATGGCCATGGTAATCATCTCATCGGTCACGGACTCCGGCCATGTTCCCGGCCCGTCCAGACGCACGCGGTCCACCGAGGTGTAGAGCGGGCCCTGGGCCGCTCCGGCCACCACCTCGAACGCGGCCAGGATGGAAGGATACGGCTGAACTGCGGCCCCTCCGGCCCGGGCGTAAACCCAGGCCTCCGCCGTGCCCAGCGCGAACGATGTGAGATCAATGCCCTCCACCGCCACGAACGGCCCGCCGTCAGGATTGGCGCTCTCGTCATAGTCATTGCCCTGGCTCAATGGCAGCTCTCCGCCCACTACCGCGGTGGCCCGGAGCGTGCCGTCGCTGTCGCGGAACTCGACTTTGAGGTCCGGGTCGTCCCAGTCGGGAAAGACCCAGTGGCCGAGCCCGTCGGGCACTCGGAAGTCGAAGCGGGCCCTGGAGCCTTTCATGTATCTGGGGAGCGTGTTCATTTTTTCCTCGCTATCTCCGGCTCTCGCCGGACCGTTATGGAGGGGACCCTGGCGGTGATCTGCTCATGTCCCATGTCCACGGACTCGGCCCTTCTTTTCCCGCTCTCTCCGGTGTCGTCAAGGCTCACTCCGGCGCCGAGGCAGGGGCTGCCGGGCAGGGGCACGAGCTCGGAGTCGAGCAGAGGGTCGGCGGTGATCGAGCGCTCATCGCCTCCGAACCAGGCGCGCCAGGCGGGGAGGTCGAGATCGTTTCCGGGCAGGCAGGCCACGTTGTTGGAGGAATCAGGATGAAAGCGGTTGCCGTCGGAGCGCAGGACCTTGAAGTCGCCGAGCTCCAGGCCGTGAGCGTAGATCGAGATATAAGCGGGGTCCGCGGCGACGAAGACGTTGTTGATCATGGCGGCGAGCATCAGGGGCCTCGATCCGTCGTGGTTGAAGCCGTATGAGGCCGCGTGAATGGTGTTATTGGCCAGGAGGAAGGTCGCGCTCAGGTTGTTGTAGATTCCCTGGCCGCAGTCTTTGATCCGGGTGCCGCTGATCTCGACGGTGACGGGCTCATTGTTTGCAAAACCAGAGACGCCTCCCACGGCGCAGGAGGACAGGTGGTGGAAGTCGCAATGGCGGACGATGACATGGTCGGTCATAAGTGTGCATACGGCGACTTGCATGGTGGAGTCAGGGCTGCCGGCCTCGACCCTTTCCACGAGCCAGTCCCGGGTCTTGATGAACCAGTCGGAGGGAGCGATGCCTCCGTAGGCGTTGACCAGCTTGAGGTCCCGGACCCGGACGTGACTCACGGCGCAGGAGAGGAGGCAGGCGTCTCCTCCCCCGCCGTCCCAGGAGACCGCCGCGGCGGGCTCGATGTCCACCACCAGCGGGAAGCGGGCGGACGGCGCCACGGTGGACAGATACAGCACGTAGCCAGAGGGCCCCTGGCCATAGGTCCCGGCAAAGCCGCGGACATAGTGGATCTCGGTAAACGGGTCCGCGCCGACCTGGGCCAGCAGCGCGTCAAAGGCCGCCTGCGGCGTGCTGTAGGTCCGGCCCGGGCCGTAGTCCCAGACCGTGGAGTGGGAGCGGTCCAGGGCGTCCGGGCCGAAGACCGGCTTAAGCGCCGGGCCTAGTGTCGCAATGCGCTTCCGGATCAGCTCGCGCGGCTGCCCGATTTCCCGGAGCTCGCCGTTCTCGAAGATCAGGGCCCTGGCGGACAGGGACAACGGCGCTCCCGCGGCCCTTTTGGCAAGGGCCGGGCCGTCGGGCACGGACACCGCCTGGAACAGGCCGCCGTTTCTTTCGTAGTCGCTCGGGACCGCGTCATCGGGCAGGACGGCGGAGACCCAGCCCCGCGGCAGGAAGGCGTCGTCGCGATTTATAATCAGCAATACAGGCATGATGGTCCTCTTATTTTTTTTTGCCGCAGATGAACGCAGATTAACGCAGATAAGAATTTCTTGTTCCCATTTCTCATTGCTTTTTAATTCTTGCTGCTTTCTTCTTATCTGTGTTTATCTGCGTTCATCTGCGTTAAATTTCCCAACGGCCTATTTTCCCAGAGCGCTTTCCCTGCAGGCGCGCCAGTGCGAGTCGTCAATCTCCATCTGCCGGATATGGCCGCAGACCAGGCGGGTGTCGGTGAGAATGGAAAAGCCCGCCTCTTTGGCCTTCCCGCAGAACGGCACGTCCTCGGTGACCGTGCGCTCGCCGGTCTTTTGATAGACCTCGTACTCGAACCAGGGATAGGGTATCGAATCAAAGACCGAGCAATGGATGAGGGCCGCACCCAGGCCGATGACGTCGCATTCCGCCAGGCCATTATTTCCGGCCTCGATCGGGGTCAGGAGCTGGGGGTCGTCCGGCGTTTTGCGGACCGCGCTCACGCAGGGATGGGGCGGGAGCTTCTTGAAGTAACATGCGGAGACGATGACGGCGCCGGAGGCCAGGGAGTCGCGAAGCAGGGCGGGGACGAGGTCCGGGGGGAATGTCATGTCGGCGTCGAGGAAGAGGACCCAGTCGGCGTCGAGCTCGAGGGCCTTTTTCACCAGGGTATTGCGGTTGTAATCGAGGGGGAAGGCGCGGTTGATGAGGTAAAAGTAGCGCTCGATGCCGAAGCTTCTGATGGCCTTGAGCGTCCCCGGCCGGAGGAGCTGGGTGAGGCTCACCAGGAAGGGCGTGGGCACGTAGTCCCAGCTTATGGGGATGCAGATGGCGAGGTTCATGAAAACTCCTTAAGTAGTTAGTAGCTCGTAGCCAGTAGCCAGGGCTTAAGAGCTTTTTTCCTGGCTACTGGCTACTGGTCCCTTGCTACTCTCTTCAGGACGTGGCGCAGCGGCGGAGCTGCTTTTGCTCGCCGACGAGAGCGCCGTATCTTCCCCATCCGGCCACGGTCTCGGCGTAGGCCAGGACGTCGGTCTCGGAGAGGATGGTGAGGTCCATGCGGTTGCCGCTCTTGATCTTGCGTCCGGGGAGCGCCACGAAGTACTGGGCGGTCTCGGCCGCGGTGAGCGCCTGGTTCTTGAGGCGGGTGGTGACCACGAGCTTGACGTTGAAATTGACCTCGCCGAGGTCGCCGGTGACGGCGGAGTTGCCGAGCAGCGCGACACGGAGTGCGTTCCGGAGCCTTGACAGGAGCTGGACCGGACTCACCACCACGAAGGTGGAGTTGGCGTTCACGTCAAACCCCAGGCCCTGCATGTCGGCCAGGATGTCGGCGCAGGCTTGGTTGATGGTGGCGGCGTCGCGCACGGCGGTGTCGTCGTCCTCGGTTCCCTGCCAGGCCACGTCGGAGTCGGCGCGGGCGCCCGAGATGAGGTCGTAGTGCGACTGGGCCTGGTTCATGTACCAGCGGGCGCGAAACTCCTTGGCCGCGTCCTCGATTTTCCAGTACTCCTCGTCGTCGAACCAGAGCTTGGACCAGCCCAGCGCGCCGCCGTAGAGGTCGAAGTCCACGCTGACCTTGTCGCCGGAGACCTTGTAGACCTGGGCCTTCTCGCCGGGCTTGACCGCGCGGAAGGAGAGGCCGGAGGACACGTCAATGAGGTCGAAGCTGTTCTTCCTGGTGCCGGTGAAGTCAATGACGTCGAAGACCTCCATCCATCCGGTGTCGGGGTCGTCCACCTGGTGGAAGCGGGCGATGGCCTCGACCGCGTCGGCGGGGAAGTCGCCGGGCACGGTGAACTCGGCGATCCGGGCCCTGATCTCGTCGGCGGCCACCCGCGGCCGGCTCATGAAATACTGCACGGCTTCCAGGAACTGGCGGCTGCCCTCGGACGTGCCGAATTCCGCTTTCTTCCAATCGGCGATCATGTTTCCTTTCATGTTCTTCTCCTTTGTCGAGTTTTTTTGAACCGCGGATTTTTTTTAAACCGCAGAGGCGCAGAGAACGCAAAGAAATATTTTTTTATTATTTTTTCTACATTCTCCGCGTTCTCTGCGTCTCTGCGGTTAAATGAATGTTTCTTTTCACCCGAGCACGATCAGGTCAATGAGGGCCTCTTCGTCGGAGGTGCCGGCGGCTTCGAGGGCGCGGCCGCATTTGGTGTTGCTGGTGGACACGTCGGTGACGTCGCCCGCCGCTGGGTCGTAGTACACGACGTCGCCGGGTGCGAAGACGGCGGCGTCGGCCTTGGGCGCCACGACCTTCTCGGCCTCGTACACCAGCACGAACTCCGCGCCGGGCGCGGCTTCCTCGACCACCAGGCCGATGGTGTCGCCCACTACCGTCATGGCGCCGGCGTCCAGGGTGTCGGTGGTGGATTCGTTCACGGCGCGCAACGTCTTCGCGCTCTCCAGCTTGGTCCGCAGTTTCAGTCCGGTTTCGGTGACCATGTTTTCCTCCTTGCTAATGATCTTGAAGTCCCGTAGGGACGGCCGAGAGTAGCCCAGGAATTTATTCCTGGGGACTTGTGACCTGATAACCACCAAGTCCCGTCAGGGACGGACGAAATATCGGTCGTCCCTCCGGGACTTGGTACACGAGGGTGGCCAGCCCACCCAGCGATGAATCGCTGGGCTACTATCGTCCGCCCCTCCGGGGCTGGAAACGGCGGCGGATTTTCTCGGACCACTCATCATTTTTCCTTCACCATCCTTTGGTCCGGGGGATGAGGGGGTTGTGTTGCATGGAATCGGAGCTGATTTTTTCCGGCGGCGCCGCGACGCGCTCCCTGGCCCATAGCTCGCGCAGGCGGGAGATTTTCTGGAGCTCGTCTTCGACGCGGGCGCTGACGGCTGTTTCCAGGTCGCTTCCGGCGGGCGGGCGTTTTTTGATCTCGTCCAGGATGATCGAGCGCTCGGCGTGGCTTACGTTTTTTCCGGCCAGGATCTTTTCGGCGCGCGACCCTGCTTCCCGCGAGCGCCTCGACTCTTCGTCGCGCGCCTTTACGGCCGCGAGCTCGGCGGAGAGCGATTGCAGTTCATCGTCCCGGCTCTTCAGCCTGGCTTCGAGGGCGGAAATTTTCTCGGCTTCCGCGCCGGCGTTGTTGCCGTCGGCCTCGAATTCCTCGACCGCGGCCAGGAGCGCGGCGCCGGGGAAGCCGGGCCTCACCAAGCGGGAATCGCCGAGGGCGACGCCGGTGACCTTGCGCACCGTGTCCACGATCCAGGAATCGCCCGGGGCCCGCGGGTCGCGGTGGCACTCGACCTCCGCCTCGATGGAGCAGGTGTCCAGCTCGCCCGCCTTGATCCTCTCTTTTACCTCGGGATCGCTGATGTAGGCGAGTCCCTCCGCGCCCAGCACGCCCTTGACCCAGCGCTCGGCCGCGGCCACGATCTCACCCACCGGCCTGCGCCCGCGGCTCCCTCCGTGAAACAGGAACACCGGGACGCCGGAGCGGAGCTTATGAGCAAGCTCGCTGATCACGGCGCGCGCCCATCTCTTCCTGGCCTTGCGCTTGGGGCCGGCGCCGGCGGTAAGGCTGCCGGTGGACCAGCCCTCGTGCCCGGCCAGGAGCGTGACGAACATGGGGCGCTCATCGGCGCCGTGGAGCGCGCTGAACCTCGCGGCGCCGATCCTTCCGCGCACGTCGTCCATGCTCATCTCCTCGATCTTGGAGAGGATGACGACGAGGGAGCTATCTTTTAGGGTGGTGGTGGTCATGGAATTAACCTCAGTAATGATTGCTGTCCCGGCTATTTCCCCGAAGGGGAAAGATATGAGTAGCCGGGGCGTGAACCCCCCGGAAACGTGGTCAAAAGCATCCCGACCCTGAAGGGGTCGAACATTGCGGCCGCCTTCGGTTCAACCCCTTCAGGGTTGGAACCCAAGGTGGCGCGGTTCCGTAGGTTGCACCTACGGCTACTCATCTCCCACCCCTTTCGGGGTTTCGGAAGGCGGCCCCTTCATCTCGGATTCAATGGGGTCGGCGTTATCCGCATCGGATTCGGGCAGCAGCTTGAGGAGCGTTTCCAGGGGGATGGCGCCGGACTGCCAGAGGGGGAGGTAGAGGTCGCGGAGCTGCTCGATTTTTTCGCGGGTGACGAAGCGCATGACGGGCGCGACCCTGCCGGGTTCGAGACGGTCCGACCCCGCGGGCGCCAAATCGTTTCTGAGGGTTATGGCCTTGTTGAAGAGCTCGGAGAACCCGCCGAGCCAGGAGCGCTGCTCGGAGACGGAGATGAGGGCGACCGGCTCCATGGTGTTTTCGGCGGTGGCGCGGTTGGACATGAACTCGGGGAAGCCCAGGAACTGGACGGGCACTCCGGCGCCGCCAGCCAGGATTTTGACCTTGGTCTCGATCTCGCGCTGGATGGACTCGAAGCCCTGGTCGTTCATTCCGACCAGCGAGAACTCGGCGGGTCCGCAGAAGACCTTTCCGATCCTCCAGTCCACTCCGGGCGCGAGCAGGCGGTCGTAGAGGTCCCTGGCCTCCTGGATGTCGGCGGTCTTGAAGTAGGGAGTGGGCGAGGCGAAGAAGCGATTGATTTTGCGCCAGTCACGCAGGGCCAAGTCAATGTCTTCGGCTTCGGGCAACAGGCCGGAGAGCGCGGGCACGCCCTCCCGCGAGTGGATGCGGGCGTTGAACTTGATGAACACGGCGCGCTCGGTCGGAACGCGCACGGTCACGTTGTCGTCGGTCTCGTAGGTGATGGCCTTGATCTCGGCGTAGGTCTCGTCGGCATAGCAGACTTGGTAGTGGGTGTCGTTCCAGGAGATGAAGCGGATGAGCACGGCGTCGTCCCCGGGCCGGTAATCGAGGGTGAGCAGGACCTGTCCCTCCAGCTCCTTTTCCACGGCGAGCTGCTGGCCGAACTGGCCGTCGAGCTGGTTCTGGCGGATCAAGCGGCGGATGAACTCGAGCTCGGCCGCGCCAGCGGTGGCAGGGACACTCTTGTCCCCGCGGCCCCTGGCCGACAGGAGTGTCGGCCCCACCATCGGCCGCGCGGAGAGGCCGGAGGCCATGGTGAAGGCGGCGCGGGTGTCCACGATGCGCTGGATGAGCTGGTTGCCGGCTTTGGCGTATCCCTTGTATTTCATCACCAGCTCGGCCACCAGCTTCTCGCGGCTCGAGTATGGGTTAATCGCCGATGCGAGCGAGGTTGCCTTCTCGCCGGCCTTGAAGGTGAGCACGTCGGTGATGTACTCCTCGGCCCGGGCGAGCTTCAGCTCCAGCGCTTTAACCTTGTCCTTCATGGATTTCCGTCCGAGCAATTAACACCTCCAGGAAAACGGGCTGAAGAGAACCGCCAAGACGCCAAGGCCGCCAAGGCTGGAGAGAGAAAAAATATTTCGCTCTCACCCTTCGCAAAATGGTTGCGCCGGGGTTGAGAGTTGATTTACAATTTAAATCGTGCCCGGGTGGCAGGCTCTTGGCCGGCGGGCGCAACAGACCGTTAGCAGGGGATTTCCAGCGGTAACGGGCTACAGGCCCCGGACCTGCGCGAGAAAGATTTCGGGAGCGTCGCTCAACTCATCTAATCAAGGAGGGATTATCATGGCCGACACATTCACCAAGGTAACAACCCAGGGTTATGGGAGCCGGATCCGGGAGTCGTTCACGAGCGTGATCATCGGCGTGGTGCTGGTGCTGGCGTCGTTCGGGGGGCTGTTCTGGAACGAGGGCCGGACGGTGAAGCGGGCGAAGACGTTGGAGGCCGGCCAGGGCATGGTGGTGACGGTGGCGGCGGACCAGGTTGACGCCGGCAACGACGGCAAGCTGGTGCACATGACGGGCGACGCGGTGACGGACGACACGCTCAAGGACGCGGAATTCGGGGTGGCGCTGAACGCGATCAAGCTGAAACGGGTGGCGGAGATGTACCAGTGGCAGGAGGAGAAGCACGAGCAGACCAAGACCACCACCGGCGGGAAAAAGGAGACGACCACGACCTATACCTATGACAAGAAGTGGTCGGAGAGCCGTATAGACTCTAGCCGTTTCGAGCATTCGAGCGGGCACCAGAACCCGGGCACGATGCGGTTCCAGGGGGAGGAATGGACGGCGGGCAAGGTGGCGGTGGGGGCGTTCACGCTGAGCCCGGGTCTGGTTGGCGGGATTGACAACTGGAGCGAAGTGCCGCTCGACGACGCGGCGCTGAAGAAGGTGCCGGGTGGTCTTCGCAAAGAGGTGAAGCTGGCGGGCGAGTGGTTTTACGTGGGCCAGGAACCTACGGAGCCGGCGATCGGGGACATCCGGGTGAAGTACGAGGCGGCTCTGCCCACGGTGGTGAGCCTGGTGTCGGAGCAGGTGAAGGGCACGTTCGAGCCGTATCAGATGGACACGGGGAGCATCGAGCTGTTGCAGGTGGGGACGCACACGGCGCAGGCGATGTTCGAGACGGCGAAGCAGCAGAACGTCATGATCGCGTGGCTGATCCGGCTGGGCGGGTTCGTGGCGATGTTGATCGGGATCACCATGATCTTCAGGCCGCTGGTGACGGTGGCGGACGTGGTGCCGCTCTTCGGGAGCATGCTGGGCGCCGGGGTGTTTGTGTTCGCGCTGCTCATGAGCCTGGCGCTGTCTCTGCTCACTATCTCGGTGGCGTGGATTTTTTACCGGCCGCTGATCGGGGTCCCGCTGGTGGTGGTGGCGGTGGGGGCGTTCGCGGCGCTGGTGGTGATGGGGATGAGGAAGAGGAAGGCGGCGGGTTAAAAAACGTTCCACAATACACGTTGGTCTTGGAGGGGAATTCATGGGCATTGTTGATCGGATCATGGATGCAGGGGTGAGGAAGCGGATCCAGGGGTACATTGATAATTTTCCGAAGCGGCTGTCGCACGACAACGCCACGCATCAGCCGGAAGTGGCCAAGATGATGGAACAGTTGTTCAAGCACGACGACATCATCTGCCTGCCCCAGGACAACGTGATCAAGATCGGCGTGGCCATTGAGAAGCAGCCGGACCTGGTGCTTCCTTCCCAGGCGGTGGAGCACGTGATCCGGAACGCGAGCCACCGGGTGCTCATGAATTTCTGCATCTGCCGGGAGGCGATGCAGTGCCGGGACTACCCGATCGAGCTGGGCTGCCTGTTTTTGGGGGACGCGGCCAAGAAGATCCATCCGGAGCTGGGGCGGGAGGCCACCGTGGACGAGGCGCTGGACCATGCCCGCCGGGCGCGGGAGGCGGGGCTGGTCCACGCGGTCGGCCGCAGCGGAATTGACCCGGTCTGGCTCAATGTGGGCCCGCCCGACCGGCTGCTCACCATCTGCAACTGCTGTCCGTGCTGCTGTATTGCCCGGACCGTGCCCTATTCGCACCCGGTGCTGGGCGAAAAATATTCGCGGATGCCGGGGGTCGAGGTCCGGGTGACGGAGGACTGCGTGGGCTGCGGCGAGTGCGAGGATGCCTGCATCTTCATGGCGCTGAGCATGGAGGACGGCCGCGCCGTGATCAACCCGGACATCTGCCGCGGCTGCGGCCGTTGCGCGTCGCTTTGCCCGGAAGAGGCCATCGAGGTGGTGGTGGAGGACCCGGCCTTCCTGGACAAGACCATCGAGCGGCTGGGGAGGATCAATTACCGGTAGAAAGTTAAGTAGGTTAGTTATCTTCATCACATTATCGATCTTGACATTGTTTGTTTTTTATTATATATATATAATAAAAAATGAATGGCATAAAAAGAATTTTTGATGAAACAATGGGATGTTATCACATTTTTATTGACAAGGTCATTTTTTTCATGTAATATATATATTACATGAAATGTAAATTCTTGGAGGCCAATTTATATATATATAAATTGGCCTCCCGAAAAAATCAAATGTCATGAATATCAGCAGGATAAAGATAGCCAAGCCTGACATCGAGAGCTATTTCAACTCTCTGCATCAGAAGATTTTTCTTCCATCGGAAATATCGAGCATTCTATTCAAGCAGCGCGGGTTCTGGCGGTTGGCGGTTTCAATGAAGACCGAGGCCTTTGCGGATTTCCTCATCAAGCATTCTTCCCTGCGCCGAATTGAATTCGCTTTTCCATCGCACAAGGAAACAAGGTACACCTGGGGCGATGCGCCCATGTACGAGCTGCTTTTGAGCCTCAGGCCGAGCGCATACTACTCGCATTACACCGCCATGTTTTTTCACGAGCTGACCGAGCAGATACCGCGGACCATTTATCTGAATGTGGAGCAGAAGCCCCAGGGCAACCGGTCAGGCTATCTGGAGCAGCAGGCGATTGACACGGCTTTCCGGCGGAAGGTACGGGTGTCGAACGAGGTCGCGACCTACCAGGACTTCAGGGTCTGCATTGTCCACAGCATGGGCCAGAACCAATTGGGAGTCATAGAGCGGGAGGGAGACCAGGGCGAAAAGATCCGGGTCACCGACATGGAAAGGACCTTGATAGACATTACGGTGCGGCCGGTTTATTCAGGAGGGGTGAGCGAAGTTTTAAAGGCGTATCGTCTGGCGCAAGGCCGGGTTTCCGTGAACCGCATCACGGCCCTGCTCAAGAAGACAGGCTACATCTATCCCTACCATCAGGCCATCGGCTTTTACCTGCAGCGGGCGGGGAATTATAAGCCCACGCAGATCGAGCTCTTGAGGCAGTTCGAGAGCAAGCATGATTTTTACCTGGTGCACGACATGAAAGAGATGGAGTACTCGAAGGAATGGCGCCTATTCTTCCCAAAGGGGTTCTAAGGCGCGGCACTTTTCAACGACGTAATCAAATCGGAGGCGCAAATGCCGGACGCGCGGGACAAGATTGTCCCGCCTACCGGGGCAGTTCGAGGACCTGGTGGACGAAGCGGTCCCAGTCGGAGTGGCGGACGTAGTCGGGCTTGTCCACGAGCTTGAAGACGTTTCTGAGGATGGGCGTGATCTCATCGAACTCGTCTTCACTGATCTCGATCTTGCCGTGGTAGTGGGGCAGTCCCTGGACATAGGGGCAGTCGGGGCCGAAGAGGTCCTTTCTGATGGACTCGACGCATACCTTCTGGCACCATGCGGTGAGTCCGCGGCTTTGATAGACCGCGCACGAGGTCTTGCCGCCGGGTTCGGAGCGGAGGTAGCGGCAGGGCAGGTCCGGGATCATGATCATGCGGTCCTTGACCCGGACGCCGGAGAGGCAGCATCGTCCGCAGCGCCGGCACAGCGACTCGTCGGCAAAGCGGGCGCGGATTTCCGGGGTGATGCCGGTCGCGGCCTCGATAATGCCGCGGAAGATGCGGGCCATGGCGCCTGCGCCCACGACAGCCCGGGCGCCCAGGACCGGGGCGGAGGGGCGCTCGGCGGGCCTCACGCCCGAAGATGAAGTTGCGGATTGCATGGATCATGCTCCGCGCGGCCGTCCATCAACTGATGCCGGTCCCGCTCCCGCGCCAGGGCGGACCCGGGCCGGCATCCATGCTCCAAGTCTTGAAGCGATGCTGGACCGCGGCGCGAGGGCAGGAGCTATTTCCCGCCCTTCTTGAACGCCTCCCAGTGCGAGAGCGCGTTCTTGCGCACTTCCTTGTTCTCCACCACGTCGCGGACCATTTCCTGGACCGAGGTCCGATCCTTGGCCGGGATGGAGCGCACGGCGCCAAGATAGGCGAGCGCGGCCATAAGCAGTTCGGGGTCGCCGCTGCTTTCCGCGGCCTTGTCCGCGGCCATTGGTCCCTGGCCGGTGAGCAGCCAGTCCAAGGTGACCGAGGTGGCCTTCGCGATCTTGATCAGGGTGGCCCGGTCCGGGTGGCGCCCGTTAAGATAGCGGCTGATGGAGGCCTGGGTGGTGCCCAAGCGGTCGGCGAACTGGGCCTGGGTCTCGCCAGGCAGACGCAGAGCCTTGATCCTTTCCGATAGAGTCTTCATGTTTCAGTTATCCCCTTGTTCCTGAATTTAAATACACCCGTCAATCTCATGTCACGCGACATGATGATCTCTATGACCCTGAATTGTTAATGAAGGGATAATGCCAAAGAATGCGTCAGAATTGGTTCCCTTACTCCCCTCTCGAATCTAAATTCTAATAGGAATTGGCCCCCGTGTCAAGCGGGGGCCTCGCGAAATATTTTTCACGGCCGTCAAGGTCCATTCTCCTGGCCGGGCACTGGGCCCGCGAAGCCGGGAGATGCGCTGAATGAGCGGCTTTTCCAGGGCGAGTCACGGAGCAAGCAGGCTCGGGGAACGGCGGGGCCGGGGCAGCGCTGCAAGATTCCGGGCTCAATAAATTTGCGGGGGAAAAGGAAAGTGGCTTAAAGCCTTCCGCGGTCAGGGAAACCGAGGACCAGCTTATTGCCACTTGTAGGCGCCGGCGAAAAAGGAAAGCCGAAGCTCGAGCTCGCCCCACTGCTTGGCCAGCCGCTCGGCCTTGGACCCGGACTTTTTCTCGGTATTGAGATTCAAGTCTTCCTCGTCAACCTCGACCATCATCTCGAGGCACTCCTGGGGGTCGTAAAAGGTAATGGGTTCGATGTCATCGCCTCTAATAGCAGTGTGCATATCATAGAGCTTCATGAGATCGTTGTTCATGATCACGATGCGCGTCTCGTTTGCCTTGGCCATGACGAATCCTCCCTCCTATTATCTTTAAGCAATTGATATGCCAATCGGGGGGGCAAAGCATTTTTCATTGTTGTTTCAACTAATTGCCGTAACGAACCAAGTAATTAAAGAGACGGGCTATAAGCCAAATATTAAAATATGGAATAATAAAATATAATCGTTAAATATCAATATGTTATGCCATCAAAAACCGAGCCGGCGCCCCTTGCCCGGAGCGGTTAATGAACCGTTCTAATAATTTAGCGGAGTAGGAGGAGTAAAAATTTATGGCCTATTGCCCCTTTCCATTCACTAACCAGCTTATTTTTAATAAATTCCTTGATTTATCAGGCCCATGCTCTGAAAGGCATGGTACTTTCAGTAAACTAAGATTTTTAATGTGTGTAAAAAGGTAATAATGGGTGCGACCATCTTCCAAATTATAGGGGGACATTTCATCATGCCGGCAGGTGGTGCCCTGAAATCATTAAAAGGAGCGAGAATCGAGGGAACTTGCCGAATCCCCTCGATCCTCGTTGTTCGCTGCTCGATCCTTCTTTAACGAGGAGACGTAATTCCATGGATGAAATTCAGTCTAATGTAGCGGTGTCCGCCGCTGGTCCGTCCGAGTTGATGGCCCAGGTGTCAAAGCTGTTCGCCGAGGTCCAGGCGGTGAAGATGCTGAGCCTGCGCTACGTCGTGCAACCCTCCGGCCCGGAGGAGGCGGGAGCTGACGGGGACGGGCTCAAGCACGGCCAAATGGTGCTCAAGTCCATCGAGATCCAGCTCCGCATCATCGCCGAACAGCTCAAGGGAATGGGTGGAGTGGAGTTGCCGCGGGAGCTCGGGGTGATCTGGGAGGCCATTTCCGGGGCGTCGCGGCTCAAGCCGGTGATCGGGCGCGGCGCGGTGCTGAGTGAGATCATCGCGGGGCTCAGGGAAAAAGCGGCGGCGTGCGCGCCGGCCGGCCCGGAGGGGCCGGGACCGGCGGAGGACGGGGAGACGGGGGACGATGCCGGCGCTATTCAATAGTGCAGTTGCACGACTGGTGGGCCCCGGGCAGCCCGAGCGCCCGGTGCATTTTTTCGGTCTCCTTGCACAGCCCGATGCGGAGACATTTGAGCCGCTCCAGGCAGAAGCGGTACATCTCCTGCCGGGTTTGTTCCGCCACCCGGAGCCGGCCGTCGGGGTCGCCGTGGTCAACGCCCATCCCGAACACGTCGGTCTCGGCCGGCGCGTGCGCGAGCAGGTTCCGGAAATAGCGGAGCGACCCGAGCGTCACCACCGAGGGCCCGACCCCGTTGATTTGCTCGATGATCCCGCCGTAATGGTCTTGCCAGCCCTCGACCGGCAAAAGCGGATCGAGCCGCACCCTGACCTCCCAGCCCGCCTCCCGGAGCTGCTTCGCCGCCTGGAGCCGGGCCCCCGGCGCCGGAGCTCCCCGCTCGTACTTCCTCGCCACCGCCTCCGCGTTCACCGAGAAGCTCACCACCGCCTGCGCCGACGGCTCCATCTTGAGCAGGTTGTCCACCGCCTGGGACTTGGTGAGGAACAGGACCTTGTGCCGCTTCTGGTTGTCAAACAGCGGGATCAGGTTCATGCTGAGCTCGGTCTCCCGGTCCCACGCCAGGCTGTCCGAGAGCTCGCCCGTGTTCAGCAGAGACGGCGTCTCCAGGCTGAGCAGCCAGTCCCGGAGCTCCTGGAACAGCCGCGCCGTGTTGGTGAACACCGTGGGCTCCGGGTAGTGCCGCAGCGTGAGCCGGAGGTAGCAGTAGTCGCAGGCGTAGGGGCACCCGTTGGCGTGAGCCAGGATGTAGAAGTGCGGGCACACGATCCCCGGAGGCGTCTTGTCGAAATAGTGGATGAAGTTCGAGTAGCGCTTGCGCTCCAAAAACCGCGGCGGACGGGACTCCTTCTTCTCCTTGAACAGCGGGGACTGCCGGGCCTTCCGGGCCGGCGCCCGCCCCGGCTCCTCCCGCCCCCGCGCCGGAGCCTCCGGGGCCTGGCCGTTCTGGTACGTGCCCATGGTCCGGTGCGCCTTCCACGCCCGAAGCGTCCCCTCCTTCAGGCCGAACAGGCCCGCCACCGCCTCCACCGGCTTGTCCGGGTGCGCGTCAATGTACTCCAGGACCTCCCAGCGCAGGTCCGCCGCCATCCGCTGATACTCCCGCTCCGACACCCGGTTCATCTCCTCCTTGAGCTCGATCTCGGCCTCCGCCGCCGCCGCCTGGGCTTCCTGGTCCTCCAACCGCTCCTCGCCGTCCGGCGCCTCCTCCGGCGCCCGGTCCCGGTGTTTCAGCTTGCCCATCCCCGTCCTCCTTCATCGTCACCCCTAGATTATGGCATTTCCACTCATATTGTCAAGTATCCCGGCAACTTTCTTTTCAAACTAATAAGCATTTTTATCTTGGGGCATTTTAAGGAGCGAGGATCGAGGAGCGGGAATCGAGCTAATCTTCCGGAACCCCTCGATCCTTTTGATTTGGCGGGAACGTGATCATGACCCGGGAAAAGAAGAAGACCGACCACGCCTTCCCCGAGCTCAAGCGGCTGCTGCGCTCGCGGCTCATCCGCTTGGTTGCCCCGAAGGCCGCCGTGGATTTCTTCGCCGGAGAGGGCCGGATCCTGGCCGGACTCTACGGCGGGTTCGCGGCCGTCCACGCCGTGGAGAAGGACCCCGCCAAGCTGGCCCGCCTCCTGGCCCGGGCCCGGGAGCAAGCAGCCGCGAACCGGCCGGGGCCGGCGCTCACGGCCTATGCCATGGACAACCGCGATTTTGTCCGCGCCATCCTGCCCGGGCTCGCGGACGTGACCTTCATGGACTTTGACGCCTACGGCAACCCGCACCCGCTCATCGCCCAGGCCTTCGCCCACCACCGGGTCCGGGAGAGGACGGCGGTGGCAGTGACCGACGGCGGCCGCATGGCCCTTTTGCGCGGCCAGAGAATCACGCCCGCCGCCTACCAGGTCGCGGCCCCTGATCATCGCCTCGCCCGCACCCGCTCGCTCTCCGCTTCCGAGTACGAGCTCCTGGTGCGCGGCTTCTGGAAGGAGCTCGCAAAGAAATACGGCCTCACGGCCTCGTACTTCACGGCCTCATGGGCCAAGGGAAGGAGGGTAATGTATTATGGACTCATCATCGCCCCGGCTCGCGATCGAATGGATCAGCGCGGACCTCTTGGATCCGAACCCGTGGAACCCGAACCGGCTCGCGCCGGACAAGCTCCATAAGCTCGCCGCCGAGATCCGGCGCCGCGGCTTCATGGCCCCGATCCTGGTGCGGCCCCGTGGCTCTCGCTTCGAGATCGTGGACGGCGAGCACCGCTTCCGGATCGCCCGCGAGCTGGGCCTGCCCCGCATCCCCTGCGTGGCCCTGCCGCTTGGCGACACCGAGGCCCGTGTAAAGACCCTCCAGATGAACGGCTTCCGCGGCGAGAACGACCCCGACCGCCTGGCCGACCTGGTCGCCGAGCTCAGCCGCGAGCTTGAGACCGAAGCGCTTGGCCGCCTGCTGCCCTGGTCCGCCTTCGAGCTCGAAGAGCTCAAGGCCCTGGCCGATCAGGACAAGGTGGAAGCCGCCCTCCGCGCCATCAATGTCGCTCCGGTCGCGCCGCCCCAGCTCGAGCTCTTCGCCGCCGTGGTCAGCCCCGAACAAAAAAAAATCATTGACGCGGCCATCGCCGGCGCGCAAAAGCACTTCCACGTCGCCGAAGCAGGCGAGGCGCTGGCCGGTGTATGCGAAACCTATCTTTCAGTCCGCGGTTGATCAGAAGGTTTAGGAAGGAAACCACAGATGAACACGGATAAACACGGATGAAAACAAAAAAGAATAAAAAGATCTTTCTTATTTATCAGTGTTCATCCGTGTTCATCTGTGGTTCAAAAAAACCAACCCCCTTTCCACCCAATGGAGGATCACTCATGAAACCATCCCCCGGCGACGCAGCCATCGCCAATGCCTGGATCAAGCTCCTCGAATCCTGGGAGCCGCCCGCCCTGCCATCGGACCCGCGCGCCTTCATCACCGGCGTCTTGGGCTACGAGTTCACCGCCTTCCACGAAAAATGGTGGCGCTTCGCCGCCTCCCACCCCCACTCGCTGCTGCTCGCTCCCCGCGGCCACGGCAAGTCCACCATCCTCACCGTCGCCTTCACCCTGTACCGCATTCTCTTCAATCCCGACCTCCGCGTCCTCATCGTCTCCAACACCGCGGCCCAGGCTATAGCCTTCCTCCGCGAGATCCGGGCGCACCTCGAAAAAAATCCCGCCATCGTCGAGGTCCACGGCGGGCTCGCCGGGCAGCCCTGGAACGAGAACGAGATCGCGCTGTGCTCGCGCCTCACCCCCGCCAAGGAGGCCACCGTTACGGTCATGGGCGTCATGGGGCCGGTCATCAGCAAGCACTACGACCTGATCATCATGGACGACGTGGTGGACGAGGCCCTGGCCGCGGGCAAGGCCATGCGCCGAAAGCTCGAGACCTGGTACTACAAGGAGCTGCTGCCCACCCTGGAGCCCGGCGGCGAGTTCCACGTCATGGGCACCCGCTACCACCACGACGACCTCTACGGCAAGCTCATCAAAAAGGGCATGCCCGCGCTGGTCGAGCCCGCCATCACCGGGGAGAACGGCGGGGAGCGCGCGCTGTGGGAGGAAAAATTCCCGCTCGCGCTGCTCCGCGAAAAGCGCGACCAGGCCGGGCCCGCCATCTTCAACGCCCAGTACCAGAACGACGTCACCGCCATGATGGGCGCGATCTTCCGGCCCGAATGGATCGTGACCAGGCCCGCGCCCGCCTGCGTCCGCAAGTTCCAGGGCGTGGACCTCGCCATCGGCCGGGACGACCATCACGACTACTTCGCCCACGTCACCATCGGCCTGGCCGCGCCCAAAAGTTACCACGTCCTGTCCGTGCACCGCGACCGCCTCTCCTTCGAGGATCAGTTCCGCGCCATCAAGGCGCTGTTCGCCGCCCACGATTCCCCCGGCTCCCCCGTCGTCGCCATCGGCGTCGAGGCCAACGCCTATCAGGAAGCCATGGCCCAGCGCCTCCGCGCCGAGACCGGCCTCCCCGTCCGCTCCATCGTCCAGACCCGCGACAAGATCGCCCGCGCCATGCGCCTCCAGGGCCTGGTCCAAACCGGACGCCTCGCCTTCCCCGAAACCGGCGCCCACCTCCTCCTCACCGAGCTCCTCTCCTTCCCCGACGGCCCCCACGACGACCTCGTGGACGCCCTGGAGATCGCGGTGAGGGTGGGGCAGGAGGCCTCCAGTTACGGTGAGCTTCCCTTCAAAGCTCCCGACATATCACCTTGATTTTATGTTGCTTTATACAAAACTATTCCAAAACAGAATAGCTATCTCATTTTTTAATGCATGCCGCAAAATTATTTGCGTTGACACCTATCAAGAAATTGTTATATGATACATGTTAATACAATTTAATACACTTTAATACAGTTGCTAACACATAGGCTAATATAACTTGCTCCCCGCTGGATCAGCCTTTGCGCCTCTGGCGGGGTTATGTTAAGAAAATCATTAGGTGAAATCTGATATTGTGGAGCGGGGCGGGAGATCTTGGCATCCTAAATCGGACGACCCGAGGTGGAGGAGATTGGCATGAACCGTACCAAATCAATTGAAGAGAAGCGGACGGCTTTGCTTGCAGCGACTTCAGGGAAGGGTGTGGAGAAGGTAGTGCAAGTCAGGAATGACGACGTCGAGAAGTTTCTTAATAAATTAGATGAATACGAGGAGGAAGATAAAAAGATTAGGTTTGTTATCAAATAGCATGTATAGATATTGTAATGGAACAATTTGCGCGATTCGCAAGCAGTTCAGAGATAAGGGCCCTCAACATTGAGCGGTCCTTTTCTAATTTTGATTGGATTGAAGAAAACTTTGGTGACTCGGGACCAATAAGAAGACTATTCTCCCAGATAAGACAACTTAGTGGCAAAAGCTTAGTCTTTGAGAAATTGAATGATGCGGCCGAGCTGATAGAAGAAAATGAGGATATCAAGAAGCAACTGCCCGAATTCAAGTCATCAGCCTCGTACAGGCTGAGTTTCTTCTCTCAAGCGATTTCCTCCGAAGAAGAGATATCAAGAATTGAGGGAAGCAGCTTTTTAGGTTATGCCATAATCAAAAGAGATTCATTTGCCGATGGAATCGAGGATGTGCGTATATTTGAGTCGGTTATACGGAAGAGCAGGCACGAACATAATTATATAAGGAAAGCTCCTAAATGGAAATGTCTGGTTGCCGATTCGGAGTTTGAGATTGAGGGGTACATTTATGCGCAATAGAACGCGATCACCAATAAATGCGCGCATGTTGCTCTTAAGACCCTGATATCCCGTTTCAATCCATCAAGCTACTTATCCTATCGCCAAATGAATGAGGTAATCGGAATTGACCTTGATACCGGTCCAATTAGAGGCCTGACAGAAACTGAAGTGGGCAAGGTCTTGGAATACTCCGGCCTGAACTGGTCGCTACGTGGCCAAAAGCCCGGGGTTCCGCTGAAAAAAATCATCTATGGTCACATTGAATCAGGGTATCCGGCCCTGGTGGTTTTCAAATCAGGTCCGGATGAACGCCATGCAATTCCCGTCATCGGCCATACGTTCAATGAAGACACCTGGGTGCCAAGGGCCGAGTCATCCTACTTCGTGGTTGGCAAAAGCACGAAATACATACCAAGCGAATCCTGGGTTGATATGTTCATCATCCATGATGACAACTGGGGCTCCAATTATTGCGTGCCCAATGATTATTTCGAGGATCAGGGGGCTTCAGTAATACTTACATTGCCCAAGCAAGTATTGACCGATCCAATCAGGGCGGAAGTGATAGGCTCGAATTATCTGATGAAGATCCTCCCAAGCGTTCCCGCCGGCGCCGGTCCATGGGCAAAACGGCTGGACTATTATGCAAGAAATGATCTGCTCGTGATCAGGCCTCTCCTGATCTCTGGATCGGCCTATACCAGGCATTTGAGACAAGTTGCTGATTGGGATGGGCTTAAAATCGGCGATGAAAAGCTCATCGGAACGATTGAAAATGAAATCGGCCAGGAACAAGTATGGATGGTGGAGCTTTCGGTACCTGAACTGTTCTCCGCCAACAAGAGAAAGCTGGGCGAAGTAATACTGCGGGCCGAAGTCAAACCTACAAATATATTGGATTTCTCCAATTACTATATCACAAGACTGCCGGGTTATTTTGTATTGTATAAATCCGGCGGTCCCGATACGCCCCGCTTTCAATTTGACTCCTCCGGCAGTGACAGCCATGTTGAACTCTATGGATGTGAAGAATGATGGAAGCGCTCAAGCCCTATCGAGTTCATCCCCCGCAAAGGCCGGTTCGGAGTGTGGGAGCCTTGCGCCGACATTCGGAAGAGGGCCGAATCCTGATTTTCCCGGCCCGTTGCATCCGGCCCGCTAACCCGGCTACAATAGGTAAGTCGTTGCGTCCAGCATTACCCGGCCGGCGCGGATGATGGGCGCCGGCGGCGAAACGGAGGATCGGACATGGACCGGATCGTGGGGATAGACCTGGGGACCTCCACCAGTTGCCTCGCCGTGGTGGTTGACGGCGAGCCGGTGGTGGCGCCGGACAGCCGGGGCAACCGCGTCACCCCTTCTTACATCCACGTCATGGAGGACGGGAGGATCCTGGTGGGTCCGCAGGCCAAGAACGAGGTGATCAGCGACCCCTACAGCACCATCTGGGCCACCAAGCGTCTGATCGGCCGGCGGTTCGATGATCCCGAGGTCCAGAAGGCCCGGCAGTATTTCGGCTTTGACATTCTCAAGGGGCCGGACGGCGGGATCAAGGTCAAGGGCCGGGACAAGGAGCTGGACCCGACCGAGGTGGGCGCCATCATCCTGAAGTACCTGACCCGGATCGGCAAGAAGACCATCGGCCAGGACATCAAGCGCGTGGTCATCACCGTGCCCGCGTATTTCACGGACCCGCAAAGAAAGGCCACCCGCGAGGCCGGCACCATGATCGGGCTCGACGTGGTCAAGCTCATCAACGAGCCGACCGCCGCGGCCCTGGCCTATGGCTTTGACCAGGACGAGGAACAGACCATAGCCATCTTCGACCTGGGCGGCGGGACCTTTGACCTCTCCATCCTGGCCATCGGGCAGGGCGTGTTCGAGGTGATCGCCACCGACGGGGACTCATGGCTGGGCGGCGAGGACTTTGACAACCGCCTGGTGGATTTTCTGGTGGAGGATTTCAAGCAGAAGTTCCAGATCAACATCTTCAACGACAAGATGGCGCACCAGCGGGTGAAGGACGCGGCGGAGCGGACCAAGATCGCGCTCTCCGACAAGGACGAGGTCGAGATCAACCTGCCCGCCATCTGCCCGGACCTGAACCGCTGGGCCGGGATCGAGGCCGTCATCACCCGGGAGCAGTATGAGGGCATGGTGCGCGACCTGGTCGAGAAGCCGGTGATCATCTTCGAGCGGCTGCTCAAGGAAATCGGGATGGGCCGGCCCGACATTGACAACCTGGTGATGGTCGGCGGCATGACCCGCATGCCCCTGGTCCGCCGGACGGTCGCGGAATTTTACGGGCGCGAGCCCGACTGCTCGCTCCACCCCGACGAGTCCGTGGCCGTGGGCGCGGCCATTCACGCCGCGTCCATCTCCGGCGAGAAGCTCCTCAGAAAACGCCCGGAGCGGGTGGCCGTGGGCGCGCCCTTGCCCATGGCCGCGCCCTTGCCCGAAGCCACCCAGCCGGGAATCGGCCAGGACGCGACCCGGCCCGGCGCATCTTATGACCAGTCCCTGACCACACCCGGATTCCCGGTGGCGCAACCGGTGGTCGAGCCCAAGGCCCCCGCCCCACCACCTCCCGGGATGGCGCCGCCTCCCGCGCCGGCGCCGCCGCGCCGCGCGCCCGACTATCATGCCGAGACCCTGCCCCTGGAAAAAAACGCCGACACCAGACTGCCCATGGACCGCGACCGCGCCTCTGCCATGCCGCCGACGCCGGAAACGCCGGAAGCGCCGCTGGCCGAGGTCGTGGAGACGGGAGACGAATGGTCCGGCGAGGAAGCCGAGCTGCCCGAGCCTTTGGAGGCCGAGGCCGTTAGCGAGGAAGTTACCGAGGAATTAGTGGCGCCGGATGAGGAAACGTATGCGCCGGCCTCCCATTCCGTAGCCGCCGCGGACGCGGCCCCCTCCGGCCTTGACGAATTTTTCATGCCGCCATCATCGCCTTCTCCTCCCGAGCCGCCGCCCACGGTGACCGGCCTCGCGCCCGCCCCCCGCGAATGGGTCGAGAGAGTCCAGCCCGCCCAGACGGTGGAAACACCTTTTGAGCGCGACAGCTTGGAGCAAGAGGCGCCGGTGGAACTGGCCGCGGCCGACGAGGCCCCGGCGCCCCTGGAAATGCCGGTCGAAGAAGCGGCGGGCGGCGAAATTTTTGACCAGGAGCCCGCCGAGTTCGAGGGCGCCGGCGATGAGCTTCCGGCCGTAGAGGAGCCGGAGCCGCCGCAGCCGTCCGGTCCTCCCGCCGCGGCCGAGGGCGGGCATTTTGATGACCATCCGGTGGCGGCCGGTCCGATCATTCGGGACCTGGGCGCTCCCCCGGCCCCGCCTCCGGCCTCCGCTGAAAAGGCGGCGGCGCGCGGGATGGTGGACGCGCCGGTGCTGCTCGACGTGCTCTCGCAGACCGTGGGCATCGCGCATTTCGGCGGCCACTTCGTGCCCATCGTCAGGCGCTTTTCCAAGCTGCCCGCGCGCGCGACCCAGATTTTCACGACCTGCACCGACAACCAGGACCGCATCCGCATCACCGTGATGCAGGGCGAGGGCCTGTATGCCAAGGAGAACACGCCGCTCGGCGAGTTCGTGCTCGACGGCATCGAGAAGGCCCGCCGCGGCCGGCCCGAGATCGAGGTCCGCTTCGACATTGACCAGAGCGGCCTCTTCACCGTCTCCGCTTCCGACAAGCACACCGGCGCGGCCAAGGAAATCAAGCTCGACAACTGGGCCGGCGGCAGGGCCCCGGAAGCGGAAATGGGGCAGACCAAATAGAAAGTGGCGGCGACGCCCTGACAGCATAAAGAGGGAAGAGGATCGAGGGAATTTTCCGGGCCCCTCGCTTCTCGATCCTCGATCCTCTTTCAACACCCATGACCCTCTTCCCTGGCTACTTGCTACTGTCTACTGGCTACTATTTTTCTAAACAGAGGCGGCCATGAAGAATGACGATTACATCGGCGACAGGTTCCAGGAGCTGACCCGGTATTCCCGTTCCGGCCTGACCGGCGGCGGCGCCCGGCCGGCACAGAGAGCGGAGCCGTTCAAGGAGTACCCGGGCGCGCGGCTGGTTCCGCTCGGGGTCGCGGAGCTGCCGGAAGGGTCGCTGTGGCGGGCGCTGGCGGAGCGGCGCTCGCGGCGGGCCTTTACCGACGAGCCCATGAGTCTTTCCGCGCTTTCGCTCCTGGTTTTCGCGGCGCAGGGCCGCACGGCCAAGGCCGGTAAGCTGATCCTGCGCACGGCCCCGTCCGCCGGCGGGCTCTACCCGGTGGAGATGTACCTGGTGATTAACCGCGTGAGCGACGTTTTGCCGGGCGTGTACCATTACAACGTCCGGCGCACGGCCCTGGAGGCGGTGCGGGAGGGCGATTACGGGCGGGAGATCTCGGAAGCGGCGCTGGGCCAGGGCATGTGCGGCCGGGCCGCGGCGGTGTTCGTGTGGACGGCGGTGAAGGACCGGTGCCAGTACAAGTACGCGCAGCGGGGTTGGCGCTACATTTACCTGGACGCCGGGCACATCTGCCAAAACGCCGCGCTCGCGGCCACCGTCCTGGGCCTGGGTTTTTGCCCGATCGGGGCGTTCTTTGACGATGAAATGAACGCGCTCCTGGGCGTTGACGGCGAATCCGAGACCTCCATCTATCTGGCCGCGGCGGGGCCGGTGAAGCCGGGAGTGGACGAGGAGTGAGGAACGCGGAATTTTTTTAACACAACGGCACAACGATACAACGAATAAAACATCAAAATTGTCGTTGTGCCGTTGTGCCGTTGTGTTTAATAACATCGTGACGATTGCCGGAATGTAACAAGCAGGGGCAAGCCGGGCCTGCCCCTGCTGATCTGAGCCTGAAGAAGATCGCCGCTAACGGATGATGGCGAAGTGGGCGCGGCGGTTCCTGGCCCATGCCTCTTCGGTATGGCCCTGGTCCACGGGCACGGACTCGCCGTAGCTGATGGTGCGCATCCGGGATTCGTCAATGCCCAGCTTGACCATGGCGTCGTACACGGCCTTGGCCCTTTTAGCGCCGAGCGCCAGGTTGTACTCGTCGGTGCCGCGCTCGTCGCAGTGGCCCTCAATCTCGACCTTGACCGCGGGATGCTTGGCTAGCCAGTCCGCGTTTATGGCCAGGATGCTCTGCGCCGCGTCGGAGAGGCCGGGCGAGTCGAATTCAAAATGCACGTCGTGGAGCGCGGCCATGGCCTCGTCGTAAACAGTGGTATCGCCCACGTCGGTGTCGAAGATGCTGGAGCGGGCCAGACGCGCGGCCTCCTCCGCTTCCCGGGCCAGCCGCTCCTCGTCATCCTCTTTATGCTTCATGGCCAGCTCGAGGGCCTCCCTGGCCTTGGTCTCGGCAAGCAGAGCGGTGTTCTCGGACTTCTTGAACTGGTACTTGTCGTACTGCTGCTGGGCGAGGGCAAGGCTGTCCTCCGCCGACTGGAACTGCTGCGAAGCCCACTGCGGCGCGTCCGCCTCGCGGGCCTGCTCCACCGCGGTCTTGGCGTCGCCGATGGCGGTAAGGGCCTTCTTGCCGCAGCTTCCGGCCCCCATCATCCCCACGTAGAGCACGCACAACATGGCCAACCATCCATAACGCTTCCTTATCATTTGAAAACCCTCCTTCTTGCCCTCACGGTTCGGACTTGGGCGACCACGCGGGCATCCGCTCCTTGGCCGCCAATGACGTGATCCTTCTCGGCGTTCCGCCGTAGATGCTTCTGATGTATATATCATAATTTCCGCTTTCAGTGGAATCGTAGGCGAGGAAGCGGCCGTCGGGCGACCATGCCGGGTCTTCCTCGTTGGCAACGGTCGCGGTAAGGCGCTTGACCGGCCGGCCCTGTCCGCCCATCTCGATCAGGAAGAGGTCGAACTGTCCGCCGACCCGGCCGGTGTAGGCGATGTAGCGCCCGTCGGGCGACCAGGCGGGCGAGGAGTTATAGCTGCCTTCGTAGGTCAGGCGAACGGCGGGGTTATTGGGCCCCTCGGCGCCGCGGGTCAGGTCGAGCAGGTAAATCTGGGGCGTGCCGACGCGGTCGGAGACAAAGGCCATGAGCTTGCCGTCGGGCGACCAGGTGGGCGAGACGTCGATGGCGGCGGAAGTGGTGATGCGGCGCAGGTCGCGCCCCTCCCGGCTGATCACGTAAACGTCAACGTTGGCGTCCCTGTCCTCCCGGCAAAACGCGATCCAGCGGCCGTCCGGGCTGAACTCGCCCGCGATGTTAAGGCCCGACGCGCTGTAGAACTTGGTGTCCTTGGTGCTCTCCACGTCGCGGATGTAAAGGTCCGGGTTGCGGTCGCGGTAGCCAACGTAGAGCAGGTAGCGGCCGTCGGGTGACCACGCGGGACTAAGATTCAGCGTTTTATTGCCGGTCACGGCCTGGCTGTTGCCGCCATCCGTGTCCATCATCCGGATCTCATTCCTCCCGGTCTGGTCGGAGACGTAGGCGATACGGGAATCGAGCGCGCTCTTCCGGCCGGTGAGCCAGTAGAGCAGCTCGTCCATGTATTTGAGGACCATGCGGTTGAACAGCTCGGACCCTCCGGTGTAGCGCTTGCCCAGGACCATGCGGTCCTGCTTCAAGTCATAGCAGCGGAACTCGACCTGGTAACGTTTCTCGCCGACGCGCGCGACGTCGCCGCGGATCAAGAGGTCGGCGTTGATGAGCTTCCAGGCGGCGAGGTTTTCCTTTTCGCCGGGCAGACCCGCGCCGGGGTAGGAGTCGGGCGGGATCAGCTCGAGGAGCCCGGTCATGTCCACGGTGTCCCGGAGCGCCCGGGTGAGCTTGGGCGACGCCGGATCATTGGCCGGGAGCTGCCTGGCCGGATGGAAGTCCGGGACCGCCACCCGCGTCCGGGTGGACTTCTTGATGATCGGGATGAACTCGTATTCGTCCTGGCCCCAAGCCTCGGGAACAAAGATGATCAGCGCCAACAGAACCGCCATTTTCCACAAGAGCTTTGAGCCGCTGCGCACATATCCTCTATTCACTTTCTTCTTCCTCTTTAAAAGTAAAAAGTAAAAAGGCAAAAGGAAAAAATATGGTTCCGAGGCCGCTTTTTGCCTTTTTACTTTTTACTTTTTCCTTTCTTAAAACGGCACGTCGCCGGGGACGGCCGACTCGTCGTAGCGGCCCTCCATGGCCTCGAACCTGGTGTACTCCTTGATGAAGACCAGGTCCACGACGCCGGTGGGTCCGTTCCTTTGCTTCTCGATCTTGAGCCGGGTCAGCCGGTCATCCGCTTCATGGCCCTCTTCCTTTTTCTCGTACACGCCGGGCCGATGGATCAGCATGACCAGGTCCGCGTCCTGCTCCAGCGA
Organism: bacterium; assembly: GCA_035527835.1. Lineage (GTDB taxonomy): Bacteria > RBG-13-61-14 > RBG-13-61-14 > RBG-13-61-14 > DATKZS01 > DATKZS01. Next base: position 108,060 of record DATKZS010000140.1, on the reverse strand, counting down.
CCCGGACTCGCGCAGGTCGCTAAGCCGCGGCTCGCCCTTTTCCCGGGCCTCCGGCGCGCGGTTGAGCTGGGAGAGCGCGATCACCGGAATGTCCAGCTCCTTGGCCATGCCCTTCAGGGACCGGGAAATCTCGGCGATCTCCTGCTCGCGGCTGTCTCTGCCCTTTCTGAAGCCGGAGCCGCGGAGGAGCTGGAGGTAGTCAACGACCACGAGGTCGAGTCCGTGCTCGGCCTTGATCCGGCGGGCCTTGGCCTTGACTTCGAGCCCGGAGAGGCTGGAACTGTCGTCAACGAAAATCTTGGCCTGGCCGAGCGTGCCGGCGGCGTTGGTGATCTGCTTCCACAGCGGGCGCACGTTGCCCATGCGGATGGAATTGGAGTTGATGCGGCCGATGGAGCTCAACATGCGCATGACCACCTGGTTGGAGCCCATTTCCAGGGAAAAAAAGGCCACGGTCTTCTCGGCTTCCACCGCGGCGTGCAGGATGATGTCTATGGCCAGCGCGGTCTTGCCCATTGAGGGCCTTCCCGCGATGATGATCAGGTCGCCCTTCTGAAAGCCGGTGGTGAGCTTGTCCAGGTCCTTGAAGCCGGAGGGGACGCCCACCAGCTCCCACTCGCCGTCGTACATTTTTTCCAGGACGCGGAAGCTCTGGTTGACCAGGGTGGCGATGGGCTGATAGGTGCTCTTGGTCTGGCGGGCGGAGATCTCGATGATCTTGCCTTCCGCGCGGTCCAGGAATTCCTCGACCTCCTCGGGCTCGCCGTAGGCCTCGGTGATGAGCCCGGTGGTTTCGTTGACCAGGCGTCGAAGCAGCGACTTGTCCTTGACAATCCCCGCCCAGTGGCCCACGTTGGCCGCGGTGCTGACCAGGCCGCCCAGGGCCGACACCGCGGCCGGGCCGCCCACCTGCTCCAGCCGGGCCGTGGCCTGCAGATGGTCGGCCAGCGTGATCAGGTCCACCGGCATGCCCTTGTTGAACATCTCCTGCATGCTGCTGAAAATGACCCGGTGCGCGTCCAGATAGAAATCGTCCGGCTCCAGCATCTCCATGACGGTGACCAGGGCCTGGTTTTCCAGGAGCACGGCGGCCAGCACCGCGCGCTCGGCTTCGAGGTTATGGGGAGGAACTCTATCCATAAGCTGATTCGTTCTTCCGGTCCGAAGACCGATCTCAAGATTATCATACCCCGCGTGGCGGGACAAGGATCAGACAACGTCCCGCGCCCAATGGTTCTTGGCGCCTCTTGTTATGGGGGCATCGAGCCCGCGTTCGCGATTGCGGAGCAGGCTGGACCCATGCTTTATAACACGTTGACAAACTCGTAAGTTGGTTGCACTCTGGTGAGGAGGATGATATTCAATGAGACTGAATGGCATGGATAGGCCCGGATGGGCCGCAAATATGCCCCTATTTTCATGACGTTAAAAAAGAAAATATTGCTCGGATACGGCGTCGCTTTTGCCCTGATGGGGTTGGTGGTGGCGTGGGCGGTGTCAAATCTGGTGTCCCTGGGCAAGGCGAGCGACGCGATCTTGAGCGAGAACTACCGGAGCATTCTGGCCGCGGAAAATATGGTGGACGCGCTGGAACGACAGGACAGCGGGGTCCTGCTCGTGTTCCTGGGCGACCGGGAGAAAGGGACCGCGCAATTACATGAAAGCGAAGCGGACTTTCTGGAATGGCTGGCGCGTGCCAAGGACAACATTACAATTAAGGGCGAGGCGGAACTGGTGCATTCCATCAATACGGATTACGAGGCCTATCGGCGGCAATTTTTTACCTTGGCCGATTCGAGCGGCGGGGGGCAGCCGGCTTTGAGGCCTTCATATTATTATGAGGCGTTCTACCCCCCTTTTGCCAAGGTGCGCGAGGAGTGCATCGGCCTGCGCAATCTCAACGAGAAGACCATGTACTCGGCCAGCACGAGGGCCGGCGACGTGGCCCGGCGCGCCATCTGGTCCACTTCGCTGGTGGCCGGATCGGCGTTGATAGTTGCCCTCGGATTCAGCTTGTTTATCGTGGAGCGGATCGTCGGGCCGATCCGGCGCTTCATGGAGGCTTCGCGGCGGATTTCCTCGGGCGACTATGGCGTGGAGGTGCCCGTGGAAACCGGCGATGAGCTGGGCCGCCTGGCCGAGGAATTCAACCGCATGGCCACCCAGCTCAGCCGTTATCACGAGATGGACATTGATCAGATCGTCTCGGAAAGAAACAAAGGCGAGGCGATCCTCGCCAGCATCGGGGACGGCCTGATGGTTTTCGACGCCAAGCTCAAGGTGACCGGCATCAATCCCGCCGCGCGGCGGATGCTGGATTTGGAGCTGACCGAGGTCTCCACGCTGCAGTGCGCGGACATCTTCCCCGATTCCAATGTTTGCGATCTGATCCGCGAGACCGCCGAGGCCGGAGCTCAAGCCGTCCTGCCCGAGGAGCAACGGATCATAACCCTTGCGCGGGGAGAACAATCCCTGCACTACCTGTATTCAATCACGGCCATTCGGGGAAGGGACCGCAACCTGTCCGGCATGGTTCTTCTGCTCAGGGACGTGACCCGCCTCAAAGAGGTGGAGCGGCTGAAGAGCGATTTCGTCATGGCCGCCTCCCACGAGCTGCGCACGCCCCTGACTAGCCTGAGCATGAGCGTGGACCTGCTCTTGGAACATGCGGTCCCGGGTCTTACCGTCAAGGACCGGGAGCTGCTCAACGCGGCCCACGAGGAAGTCCACCGGATGAAGTCCCTGGTCAATGACCTGCTCGATCTGTCGAAAATAGAGGCGGGCAAGATCGAGATGGAGTTCGAGAGCGTCCCGGTCGCGGCCCTGTTCGAGCGCGTCCAGGCGGTTTTCAAGGGCCAGGCGGACGTGAAGGAGGTCTCGCTCACCTCGGAGGTGGCCGGCGAGGTCCCAAGCGTTCGCGCGGACGCCAACAAGATCACGTGGGTGTTGACCAACCTGATTTCCAATGCCCTGCGGTATGTGGGCAAGGGCGGCCACATCGGGCTCGCAGCGCTCCGGGTCGGGCCGAACGTCCACCTGTCCGTGCGGGACGACGGGCCGGGAATCCCCGCGGAATATCAGTCCAAGATCTTCCAGAAATTCATGCAGGTCAAGGGGCGGGAGACCGACGGCACGGGCCTTGGCCTCGCCATTTGCAAGGAGATCGTGCGCGCTCACGGCGGAACGATCTGGGTGGAATCCGCCGCCGGCCAAGGCAGCACTTTCACTTTCACCCTGCCGGCGGCCCAATAGGAGGCGAAGATGGAGAGGAAACAAATTCTTATAGTGGACGACGAGAAGAACATCCGTTTGACCATGTCCCAGTCATTGGAACCCCTGGGCCTGCCGGTCGAGACGGCGGTGAACGGCGAAGAGGCCCTGCAAAAGCTTGGCGGGGGCCGGTTCGGGCTGGTGTTCCTGGATCTGAAAATGCCGGGAATGGACGGGATGGAGGTCCTGCGCCGGATCAAGGGCGATTGGCCCTCAATACGGGTGGTTATAATCACGGCCCACGGGTCCATTGAGTCCGCGGTCGAGGCCATGAAGCTCGGCGCGGTGGATTTCATCCAGAAGCCGTTCAGTCCCGGCGAGATTCGAGACCTGGCGACGCTGGTGATGGAACGTGAGACGCTGGATGAGGAGAGCGCGACCGACTACGATTCACTGATCGAGTTGACCAAGCGTCACATCACGGACCGGAACTTCGCCAAGGCCCGGGAAATGGCCCGCAAGGTCATCGCCGCCGACCCCGCCAAGCCGGAGGCCTACAACCTGCTCGGGGCCTTGTTCGAGGTCATGAACGATTGGGTGGAGGCGCAGAAATTCTATCGCGCGGCGCTGGACATTGATCCGACTTATAAACCGGCCCGGGAAAACCTTCATCGCACCACTTCCTGGAACCGTCCCGGCAAGATTGATCTGGGGCCCGACAAGAAGGAAGGCGCGGGCCAGGACGCGGCCGGCGGCGGGGGCGGGGATGAGAAGTAATCGTTACATCGTGATCGCGGGTTGCGGGCGACTGGGGTCATACCTGGCCAACCAGCTCAGCCGCGAGGGCAATTCGGTCGTCGTGATTGATACCAATGAAGCCCGGTTCGCCGACCTGTCTCCGGATTTCAGCGGGTTCCGGGTCAATGGCGACGCCACCCAGATGGCCATTCTGAAGGAAGCCAAGCTGAAGGATGCCGACGTGCTCATCGCGACCACCCGCGAGGACAACGTCAACCTGATGGTGGCCCAGGTGGCGCGAAAGGTCTTTGACGTGCCCCGCGTGTTGGCCCGTGTGTTCGATCCGAGAAGGGAGGAAGTATATGCGCAATTGGGGGTCGAGACCATTTGCCCGACGTCCGTGGCCGCGACCCTGCTCCTCCAGGCCGTGCACAATGATGCCTCCGTCCCGCCGGGAGCGCGGCCATGAAAGTCCTCATCGTCGGAGGCGGCCAGACCCTCTATTTCCTTTGCCGGAACTTCACGGCCAAAGGATACGAGGTCATAATCATCAACCGGAACCTGGAGGAATGCGTGCGGTTGGCCCGGCAGCTTTCCGCCACCGTGGTTTTCGGCGACGGAAGCGACGCCAGGACCCTCCAGGAAGCCGGCGCGATGGGAGCGCACGCGGTGCTCGCCATCACCCCCAACGACCAGGACAACCTTGTGATCTGCCAACTGGCCTCCCTTAAATTTGATGTGCCCAGGACCGTGGCGCTGGCCAACGACCCCGACAACGCGGAGGTGTTTGAAAAGCTGGGCGTCTCGGCCTTTTCAACAACCGACATCGTAAGCAGCATGATTGAACAGCGGGCGTCCCTGGAACAGATCACCAACCTGCTCTCGGTCGGAGAAGGCCGGGTGAACGTGACGGAGATCATCCTCGACGCCGATTCCCCCGTCGCGGGCAAGTTTTTAAAGGACATTGAACTCCCCGACAACGCCCTGGTCGCGGTCGTGATCCGCGGCAATCACCCGATCGTTCCCCGCGGGTCCAGCCAGTTGGTGGGCGGGGACCGACTGGTCCTGATCACCCTGCCGGAGAACCATGGCCCCGTGCTCAAGGCCTTCACGGGTGAGCGGAGATAGAGGAGCCGGGTCTTGCGGGAAAAGCAATATCTCAAGCAACGCTATGCGGCGATCCTCTCATCCGTCGGCATTATCCTGCTGATTTGCGCCGCGGTCATGGTCACGCCGTTGGCCGCCATCCTGGCGTATCCCGAGGAAGCGGTAAAAGCCCCGGCATTTTTGTTCCCCGCGGGCGGCCTTGGCCTGTTCGGGGTGCTTTTATGGAGGCTGTTTCGTCCCGCTTCCACCGTCACGCTCTCGGTCCAGGAAGGCGGCGTCATCGTCCTCGTCAGTTGGGTCGTGGTCATCCTCTTCTCGGCGCTCCCTTTTATGTCGGTCCTGCGGCTTTCGTTCTCCCGGGCCGTGTTTGAATCGGTGAGCGGCTGGACCACCACCGGCCTTTCGGTCGTGGACGTGACCCGGGCAGGCCCGATGGTGCTGCTGTGGCGCAGCGTCATGCAATTGGCCGGCGGGGCGGGCCTCGCCATCATCATGATGTCGGCCATCATGGGTCCCATCGGCGTCGGCATCTCGACCGCAGAAGGGCGAAGCGACCAGCTCGTCCCGCACGTCCGCCAGTCCGCGCGCCTGGTCATGATCATCTATAGCTGTTACGCCGCCGCCGGGACCCTGGCCTACCGGATCGCGGGCATGTCGTTTTTCGACGCGCTTAACCACGCCTTCACCGCCGTTTCCACCGGAGGGTTTTCAACCCGCCCGGAGAGCATCGGGTACTGGAATTCGCCGGCCATCGAGGCGGTGACCCTGCCCCTCATGGTCCTCGGCAACATGAGCTTTATAACCGCCTGGTTCCTGTGGCGCGGCAAGCTCCGCGCCGTGGCGAGAAACGGCGAGGTCCGCCTGATGGCAGTGCTCATTCCATTGTCCGTTGCCACGGCGTTCCTGCTTACGTGCCGGGCCATCTATCCGCAATTGGGAAAATCGTTCCGAGTGTCCTTATTCGAGACGGTTTCGGCGCTCACCACCACCGGGTTTTCCACCGTCAGTTACACGAACTGGAACTCCTTCGGCGTGCTCCTGCTGATTGTTTTGATGCTGATCGGAGGCGGCACCTGTTCCACCGCCGGCGGCATCAAGCAATTCCGGATCTATCTCCTGTGGAAGCTTCTGCTCTGGGACATCAAGCGTTACCTCATGCCGCGCACCGCGGTCCTCGAACGCCCAGTCTGGGAGGGCAATCACCGGGTCTTCGTGGATGACGCCAGGGTGCGCCAGGCGGCGGTCTTCATCTTCTTGTACCTGCTGACCTACGCCGTCGGCGTCGCTATCTTGTGCGCCGGTGGCTTTAGCCTTGCCGACTCCCTTTTTGAGTTCGCCTCATCGGTTGGAACGGTCGGCCTCTCAGTAGGCGTCACCTCCGCCCAGATGCCGGACGCCGCTTTATGGGCGGAAACCAGCGCCATGTTCCTCGGCCGGTTGGAATTCATCGTGGTCATCATCAGCCTGCTCAAGGTCTTCGGTGACGGCTTGCTGGTAATGAAAAAAGTCTTTAGCGGGGGCTCATCCTGACTTGGAAAAACTATTTCAAGAGAGAGAGCATGCAGCGGGAGGCAGATTTAACGCGGGACTCGCAACTTAACATTGTTGCTGTATCCGCGCGTTGACTCCGCGGGAAGCGGACTGTATTATTAACCGTTGGGTCCGGGCCGGTTTTCATGGCCTTTTAAGATCAACGTTTGATTTCCGGTGAAGTTCGGGATCAAAATACGGATTTCCGTGGTCTCACTGACTCGAAAAAAAAATAGATTTTAAGGGAGGATTTGGGGGTGGCAAAAACACAAGCGTGCAAGATCGGGGGGTGCAAGCGGGCGGTTCGGGCCAAGGGCTACTGCAGGATCCATTACAATAAATGGCGCAAGGGCGAGTACGGCAAGACCCGCTACAAGATCTGCAAGGCCGAGGGCTGCCGTAAGCGGCGCTTCCTCAAAGCCTATTGCGAGGCCCACTACAAGAGCGAGTACTTGAAGAAGGCGGAGGAGGAGGCCAAGGCATGAAGCGGGTTTTGGTGTGGCTGTTGGCGGGCGCGGTGGGCGCGGCCCTATTCTGTGGCTGCAAAAAGACGGAGGAGACGGGTCCCGACGTTCTGATGACGGTGAACGGCGATCCGATCAAGGTGGGCGAGCTGCAGCGGGCCTGGTCCATGCTCTCGGACGAGGACAAGGTGGCGTACAGCGGGGTGGATGGCACGAAGAAGCTGCTGGACGAGGTGGTGACGTGGAAGCTGATGGCCCAGGAGGCCCAGCGGCGGCGCCTTGACGAGGACCCGTCGGTCAAGGAGCAGATCGTCATGTCCCGCCAGCGCATCCTGGTGGGGGCGCTGTTGGACAAGGCCGTTTCCGACGCGGACATCTACCGTTATTTCCAGGAGAATTTCATCCGGCTCCGCTTCATCCTGGTCAAGTTCCCGGAAAACGCCACTGGCAAGGCCAAGGCCAAGGCCGGGGAAAAAGCCAAGGCGGCGTACGATGAGCTCAAGGGCGGCGCGGACTTCCGGGAAACAGCCCAGGCCCGCTCCGAGGCGGGCAACGCGGCCGACGGCGGCGAGATGGGATACGTGACGCACGAAACCATCCAGAACATGGCCGGGTTCCAGGCCGCGGAGGCCGTGTTCGGCCTGAAGCAGCCCGGTGAATTCACGGAGCCGGTCGAGGGCGGGAATGGCTGGTACATCTTCCAGTTGGTGGAGCCGTCCGGCAACCTCGACCCGCGCGGGCTCGGCCCGCAGCTGCGCGGGGCCCTGCGCGACCGGAAAATGGACGAGGTGGTCCGCTCCTACTCCAACGAGCTCAACAGCCGCGGCGACAACGTCATCACCAGAAACGATGAAGCTCTCCAGTATCTTTTCGACAACCTGAAGAAGGCCATCGCGGCCCAGGCGGGCAACTCGGTTGAGCCCGGATCGGGCGTCGAGCCCGGATCAACAGCCCAGCCGCCGGCCCCGCCAAAGCCGGAGCCCATGCCCGGAGCGTCGGTCAAGACCGGGGATACCGCCTCCGGCGGATAAAAATAAAGCCGTGAAAAAATCCTTTCATAGCGCCTCCCTCTGGAAAGGCGCGGCGCTTGTGGGCCTCGCGCTCATCCTCTGCGCCGAGGTGGTGGACCGGATCGTGGCGGTGGTGGGCGACGTGGTCATCACGGAACAGGAGCTCAATACCGTTTATGCCACCGACGAGCTCGGCCTGATGACTCCTGACCCTCTGTCCGGCGAATCGGCCCGGAAACTGACCCGGGAACAGTACCTGGACGAGATGGTCAAGCACAAGGTGATCGAGCAGGAAGTCAAGAAGCAGGGCATCCACGTGGACGCGTTGGAGGTCGAGAAGGCCATTGACCGCAAGCGCGAGAGCCTGGGCCTCTCCGAGCAGGACTTCGAGCGCGCGCTCTTGTTGCAGGGCATCACCATGGACCAGTACCGCAATGAGGTGAAGGACCAGCTCATCACCTTCCGCCTCATCAGCCAGGAAGTGCGCAGCGAGATCGAGGTCACGGACGAGGAAATCCAGTCCTATTACACTCAGCACCCCGAGAGATTCACGGAGAAGGACACGCTCCATTTAAGGCACATCTTCATTCCCTTTATTTCCTACGGGTCCACCGCCGAGGCCGGGGCGGTCAAGCGCCTTACGGGCGTCCGGGCCCAGATCGCGGCCGGCGCCGACTTCCAGGAAATGGCCAGAAAATATTCCAAGAGCCCGACCGCGTCCAGCGGCGGCGACCTCGGCTGGTTCGTCATCACCGAGCTCTTGCCCGAGTTCCGCGACCAGGTCTCGAAGCTCCAGCCCGGCGAGATGAGCCCCGTCTTCGTCCAAGGCAAGGGCGCGCACCTCATCCTCCTCGAAGAGACCAAGAAAGGCCAGCTCGTGCCGCTCGACAAAGTCAAGGACCAGATTCACGACATCATCTTCCAGCAGGAAGCCATGGAGCGCTATGACCTCTGGCTCGAACGCCTCAAGGCCAGGACCTATATCGAAAACCGGCTCGCCAATCCCGGCGTGTCGCCATACCCGAACCCATGAGCCCGCGCCCCCTGCCCAGGATCGCCGTCACCATGGGCGACCCCTGCGGGATCGGACCTGAAATCATCGTCAAGGCCCTCGAACGACTCCTCCCCCGCTCTCCCGCATCGTTCCTCATCATCGGCGCCCGCGAGATCATCGTCCGCGCCATCAAGAAATTCGCGTCACCCGCGGCCGGAAAGGCCATGGCCCGAATGCCCATATTCGAGAGCGCCGGAGAGGCATTGAGCGCTCCGCCGGCCAGGGCCGCCATGCTGTGCGCGTCCGGGCTATCTTTGCGCTCCATCACTCCCGGCGCGGCCGGGGCAACGGAGGGCCGTGCCATGTGGGAGTGCCTGGAGGCCGGGCTGGCGCTGGTTATAAATGGGTCATGCGCCGCCTTGGTGACCGCGCCCGTCACCAAGAGCGCGATGAGCGCGGCCGGCTTCCCCTATCCCGGCCATACCGACTGGCTCGCGGATCAGACCGGCGGCCGCGCCGTGATGATGCTGGCGGCCGGGAATTTCCGCGTGGTTCCCGTGACCGTGCACGCTCCGCTGGCGCTGGTGCCCAAGATGCTGACGCCGGAAAAAATCCTCGCCACCATCATGACGGTGCGCTCCGAGCTCGCCAGGCGGTTCCGGATCAAGTCGCCGCGCATATCGGTCTCCGGCCTGAACCCGCACGCCGGCGAGGATGGGCTGCTGGGGAGCGAGGAAAAGGACGTGATCTCGCGCGCGGTCAAGGAGGCCCGGTCGCAGGGCGCCCGCGTCACCGGCCCGCTCCCGGCCGACACGCTCTTCACTCCCGCCGCCCGCAAGACCTATGACGCCGCGGTCTGCATGTACCACGACCAAGCCATGATCCCCATCAAGACCATCGGCATGGGCCGCGCCGTCAACGTGACCCTCGGCCTCCCCATCATCCGCACCTCGCCCGCCCACGGCGCCGCCCCCGACATCGCCTGGAAAGGAAAGGCCGATCCCGCAAGCATGATCGCAGCCATCAAGCTCGCCGTGAAACTCGCCAAGCTCTGACGTTGTCCCATCTTGCATGAAGCGTTGTTTTTTCGTGAGGTGCGTTCATTTTGTCCCGGAGGGACAGCCGAATAATAGCCCAGGAATTCATTCCTGGGATCCCGATGCGATAAAACCGCCAAGTCCCGGCAGGGACGGCCGAGATTCCCGGACGACGTCTCCCAAGCTAAAGATTGTTCTCATGCTTGCAGCTCTGGGAATCATTCTTGCCTTCATCATCTCTTCAGTCCCCGCCAGCGCCCGTGATCGCGTGGCCGAGGCCCGGGCAAAGAAGGGCGATCTTCTCAAGCAAAAGGTGAAGGACGCGGGCCTCGCTTACCCGCCATACCAGGTGTTCATCCGGCACTTCAAGCTGGAGCATGAGCTCGAGGTCTGGGGACGCAACCGGGCGGCGCCGGAGTTCAGGAAGATCGCGTCCTATCCGGTCTGCGCCTCATCCGGCACACTCGGGCCCAAGCGCCGGGAGGGCGACGGCCAGGTGCCCGAGGGGGTGTACAAGATCGTAACGTTCAATCCCTGGAGCAGCTACCACATGTCGCTCGGCCTAAATTACCCCAACGCCTCCGACCGCATCCTCGCCGACCATGCCCACCCCGGCGGCGACGTCTTCATCCACGGCAACTGCGTCACCATCGGCTGCATCCCCATCCAGGACGGTCCCATCGAGGAGCTCTATATCCTGGCACTCGACAGCAAACAAAAAAGCGGCCGCGCGCCCGCGGTCCACCTCTTCCCCTGCCGCATGAGCGAGCCCACGTGCCGGGCCACGCTCAACGCCTTCTCGTCGCGCTTCCCGGAACTCGGGCCGTTCTGGCAGGACCTGGAAAAAATCTATTCCCGCTTCGAGCAGGACCACACGCTGCCGCAGGTGAGAGTGGATGGCAAGGGAAGGTACGTGATCAGGTAAACAAAGGAGAAGTTGTAAGGAATTATTTTCACGCAAAGGCGCGAAGGCGCAAAGCAAAAAAAAGAATTCTTGACTTTGCGCCTTCGCGCCTTTGCGTGCAATTAATCTCTCAATTCGCGGAAATTCGGCCTCACATCCTCGGCGCTTCACCCACCATTTGCTTGAACTCGTCCTCCAGTACCGTTGCGAAGTCCGGGCCGTAGAAGCTCATGCAGGTCTCGTAGCCGCCGGTCTTGTAGTCCTCCGGCGTGACCACGTATCCGTAAATATCATTGGAATGCACGGCCACGAAGACCAGGCGGTCCGGGAACATCTGCTCCAAATCGGCCTGGACCTGGTAGGCCAGCTCGCCGGCGGAAAACAGGAAGAGCGCTTGATTGAGGCCGATGCCCATGACCTCGCCCTCCTTGCGCATCATGTCGCCGCCGATGACCCGGAAGAGCTGGTTCAGCCCGCCCCAGCACTGGAACGATGGACGAAGATAGACGGACGGCATGTCGAACTTGCGGTCATACAATGTCAGGTCCACGTCGGCGGATGGCTGGATCGAGTCCAGGATCTGCTCGGAGCGCTCGGCCATCCGTTCGCCGATGGCGGCCACCTTTTCCCAGGAGTCCTTCATGCCGGGGAGGTAGGGGCTCTGGTCGCCGAGGCCCGCGTTCATGAACATGGCCACGGCCCCCGGGTGCCGCTCCTCCATCCAGGCCTCGGCCCGGCCGGCCACGTCGCCGCTGACCAGCGTGGTCCGCGAGGGCATGGTGGTGGGGTGGATGGCGTGGTTCATGATGACGGCCATGAGCTTGCCGTCCGCGTCCCACAGCCCGAGCACGCGGATGGCCGGGTCAGTGGGCCCGCCCTCGTGGCGGCGGTTATGGGTCACCGCGGGAGCCGGGCCGGAAGCCGCGCCAACATGCGCCGGCCTCTGGTCCGCCGCGGCCTCGCGCACGGCCCGGGCCATGGCGTCAGCCACGATCTCGAACGCGGCCGGATCGTACTTGCCCATGACCGCGATCTCGGCGACCTTGTTGTCAACGTACGCGCCGATGCTGTAATGGGTGTGGGTGCAGGAAATGGCGAGGAAGTCGAGGTCCAGGTCCTTGACCCGGTCCGCCACCTCCTGGTGAAGCTCGCGCGACATCATCAGAATGTCGGCGCTCACCACGCCCGCGCGTTTGCCGCCCGATTCCAGCACCAGCGCCCGCGCGTAAACCGCGTCGTGCACTCCCGTGTTCGGCTTGTTGATGCGGTCGCCGTAGCCGGACAGCGGCATGCCCGGCGGCGCCACGATCTCGGCCCTCCCCACGCCGGCCTTTAGCTCCGCCGCCCCAGCGTTGCATGCCGCCAGAACCGCCAGAACCGCCAATACCAGGATTATTGCTTTTTTCATTGTTGATGGCTCTCCTTTTTTTAAACCACAGATGAACACGGATGAACACGGATAAAGAACTTTTTTCTAATCATCTGTGTTCATCTGTGTTCATCTGTGGTTGATTATTTTTCTCACTGACTAGGACTCCCGGCCGCAGCATTTCTTGAATTTCTTGTCGCTGCCGCAGGGGCAGGGATCGTTTCTGCCGGGGATGCGGGCCGCGGGCTGAACTCTTGACTGCTCGGCCGCCTGTTGCGCCCTGATCTCGTCCGCCCATTGTGCCATGTCCTTGTCAGTGGCATCAAACAAAGCCTGGTACGATTCGCAGAAATAGGTGCGGCCCGGGGCGGACGCTCGGTCCGGGAGCCGGTCCTTGAGGCACCCGCCGTGGCACCACGAAAGGCGGCCGCACTCGCGGCACTCATCGGCCACCTCCTGCTTCCTCGCGGCGAACGTCTTCATCAGCGGGTGGCTGAAAAATTCGGCGAGCCCGCGGTCCATCACGTTCCCCAGCCGCCACTCGCGCTCCACGAAAAAATCGCAGGGGTAAACGTCGCCGTTGTACTCGACCACCAGGTACTCGCCGCAGCGCTCGCCGAAGGTGCACACGTTGGGCCGGCCGGACAGGTGCAGGTTGAGCACGGCGTCGAAGGTGCGCTCGGACACGGCGGGGAATCCGTCGCGCCGGTACTCGTCGAACACGTCGCCTTGGAAGCGGGCGAGCCCGTCGGGCGTCGCGGAGAAGGGCATGACCGATCCGTCGGGTCCGGTCTCCAGGCAGGGAATGAACTGGATGTAATCGAACCCGTGCGCGCGGAAGAAGCGGTAGACCTCGCGGCCGCGCTCCTGGTTCATTCGGTTCACCACGCACAGGATGTTGAAGGCCACGCCGCGCGCGTGGAGCAGCTCGGCGGCCTCCATCACCCGCTCGAACGTCCCGGCGCCGCCGGCATTTTGCCGGAAATGGTCGTGGACCTCGCGCGGCCCGTCCAGCGACAGGCCCACCACCATCTGGTAGCGGGCAAAAAAGCGCGCCCAGTCGTCGTTAATCAGGATGCCGTTGGTTTGGAAGGCGTTGCCCACGACCTGCCCGCCCTTCCCATGTTTCATCTGCGCCTCGATCACGGCCTCGAAAAAGGAGAGGCCCATGAGCGTCGGCTCGCCGCCCTGCCAGCAGAAAATGGTCTCGGGAAAGCGGTGGGAGAGCAGATCCTTGACCATGGCCTCCATGATCTCCGGCGACATGCGGTGCTTAATCTCGTCCGGATACAGATGCGGCGTGGTCTCGCGGTAAAAGCAGTAAGTGCAGGCCAGGTTGCAATCGCCCGCCGTCGGCTTGCACAAAAGCTGAAACGGCTTCATGAACCGGATGATACCAGATAAAACTTGAAAAGACAGGAATGGTCAAGGCGCGAGACAACCAGCCTGGCCGGAGCTAAGGCGCGTGAAAGAGCCGCCCACAAGTTGCCGCTCCCGAGTATAATATGGTATAAAAACAAGTTACGTATTGCCTTGGGGCAGCACAAGGATCGTATCCGGATGAAGGAAGAAAAGGTATTCGCGCAGCTCCGGCTCCGGCTGGTGGGGGCCGTGGTCATGGCCAGCGCCGCGCAGGTGGCCATCATCATCGTCATGCTCGGCCTGTCCAGCACGCTCGGGCTCCCTCACCTCATCAAGGCCCTCCCCGCCATGGCCATTCTCACGCTCGTGGTCATTGGCGCGAATTGGCTGAGCGCGGGCAGGTGGCTCGGGAGCTTCAATGATTATTATCTGGGGCTCGGCGGCAAGCGTCCGGCCACGGAGATTAATGCCCGGGCCCGCCAGGCGCAGGAGGACCTGATCCTGGTTCCCGGTAAGCTGGCCCGCCATTCGGTGGCACTGTGGCTGATCTGCGGCCTCTTCCTTTTCCTCTGGCTCAGCTTTCTCCCCCTTATTGCCGTCTTCTACCAATGGGAGGCCTTTCTCGTCCTGGTGCTCTCCGCGCTTTCCTCCTTGATCGGCTACGTGTTCATCTATTACTCGGCCAAGCAATCCATCCGCGAGCTGGCCGCCGACGTCCTCTCCCGCGAGACCGGCTTCCACATCGAGAAGCAAAAGGAGCCGGTGGCAGGGCTCCGGGCCAAGCTGCAGTTGTCGTTCCTCTCCCTGACCGTGGCCGGGACCCTGATCCTGCTCACCCTGTTCCTCTATCAGGGCGCCGCCGGCGTGCATACCGAGAAGCTCGCCCTCCTCACCGACCTGCGCAACGAGTGGGACATCCGCATCAAGAACCCGTCTTCGGATCTTGGATCCGAGACCCTGCTCTCGCGTTCCTCGAGAATTTTCAAGATCACGTACTTCGTGGTCACGGCCGAGGGACGGATCATTTTTCCGGCCGAAGGCCGGGGCGTGCCGAACTTCAGCGTGGAATACTTCCAGAAAGAGGTCCGCCGGGAGCAGGGCGGCGACTATGACGCTCCGCTCTCGGTGCGGGTGGATTCGGAGCAGGAGCTGATGCTGCTCCACGCGGCCGCTCCGCCCGGCGTCAACTCGCCGGTTTACGTGGGCCAGGCCTTTTCCTGGTCCGGGCTGGGCGGCTGGAAAAGCAAGTCGTTTTTGGTCTGCGCCCTGTTCGTGGTGCTGATCATCCTGCTGACGTGGCGGGTGGTGAGCCTGTCGGCGGAGGACGTGCTCCGTCCGGTGAGCAGCCTTTTGGAGGAGACCCGTCGGGTAGGGCGGGGCGAGCTCGATGTGTCGTTCAATATTGTGAGCGAGGACGAGATCGGGGCATTGGCCGCGGGCATGAAGGTGATGGTCACGAGCCTGCGCGCCACGGTCACGCGCCTGCGCTCGGCTTACCAGGGGGTTGAGGGCGTGATCAGCGAGCTCAAGGGCGGCTCGCAGATCGTGGCCGAAGGCTCGACCCTGCAGCGCCGGGAGGCGGAGGACACGGACCGGGGGCTGTCCGACATGAGCCGGTTGACGGGCGACGTTTCCCAGCAGGCCTCCGAGCTCTCCGGCGCCATCACCGACGGGGTCAGGCGCATCCAGGAAATGATGAAGCTGGTTCACGAGACCTCGGCCTCCATGGACGAGCTGGACCAGTCGGTGGAGACGAGCTCGAGCTCGATCCTGGAGATGGCGGCGGCGGTCAAGCAGGTGGCGTTCAACGCGGACGAGCTCCTGGTGCGGTCGGAGGAGACCAGCTCGTCCATGGTCGAGCTCGAGGCCTCGATCCGGGAGGTCGAGTCATCGGCCAAGGAGAACCAGACCATAGCGGAGCAGGTGCGCGGCCACGCCCACTCCGGGGTGGAGGCGGTCCAGGCCACCATCCAGGGCATCGGCGAGATCGAGGAATCGGTGAGAAGGGCCATGGACATGATCAACCAGCTCGGCGGGTCCACCAAAAAGATCGGCAAGATCCTCTCCGTGATCCGCGACGTCACCAACCAGACCAACATGCTCGCGCTCAACGCCGCCATCATCGCCAGCCAGGCCGGCGAGCACGGCAAGGGCTTCGCCGTGGTCGCCGACGAGATCAAGAGCCTGGCCGACCGCGCCTCCGAGTCCACCAAGGAAATAGACGACATCATCCAGCAGGTCCGGGCCGACACCCGCCGCGCCGTCGAGACCATGAAGGAGGGCTACCAAAACGTCGAGTCCGGAGTCAACCGCTCCTTCCTCGCCGGAGAGGCCCTGGAAAAAATCGAGAAGAGCGTCGAGCAGAGCTTCGCCATGGTGGATAAGATCACCCGCGTCACCATCGAGCAGGTCCGCAACACCCGCCGGGCCATCAAGTCAACCGAAACCATCACCGAGCTCATCCATCAAATCGCCAACAGCACCAATGAACAGGCCAAGGGCTCGGACCTGATCCTCAAGTCATCCAACCAGATCCAGGAGATCACCGCCGCGGTCCACTCCCGGGCCGAAGGCCAGTCCGGGGCCGCCCAGCAGGTCCAGCAGCTCATGGCCGGACTCGACCGCCTGACCGGACTCCTCACCAAGTCCCAGGCCGCGGAGCAGGAGGCCGAAAAACGAATCGCCGCCGCCATGAGCCGCATCAAGGACATCGCCGCCTCGAACGAAAAAAGCGTGGCCCGCCTCGACAACAACATCGCGCTGCTCACCGAGCAGGCCGAGATCATGGAGTCAATCCTCAATCAGTTCAAAACCGACTGACTCCAAGGTGCGGCGCGAGAATAGCAGGCATTAAAATTAACCGCGGAGGCGCGGAGAACGCAGAGATATTTTTTTATGGAGAAGTCAGATGAAAGCCATGTCAGTAAAGATTTTTAGGCTGTTCGTTCTGGTCATCGCCGCCGTGGCCGTTATCGTTTTCGCCGGCGCGGTACTGGCCCAAAATCTCGGGCCGCGCGAGATCCTGCAAAAGACCCTGGACCGGCCTTACCAGGACCTGGTGCTCAAGGTGCATCTGGTCAAGACCAGCAAGACCGGGAAAGAGCGGCCCATGGACATCACCGTCAAGATGAAGCAGACCCCGGACGTCAAAATGACGCTGGCCGTGTTTACGGCCCCGCCGGAGGTCGAGGGCATCAGCTCGCTCGCCTATGATTACACCGACCCGAAAAAGTCCACCGACCGCTGGTTCAAGCTCTCGGGCATGGACTACGCCAAGTGCCTGGGTAAGGCCTGCCAGAAAATGGAGGAGAGGTTCGGGTTCAGCACCGACATCTTCGCCATAGACCTGGACGAGGCCGATCACAAGGTCCTGGGCGAGGAAGCGGTGGACGGCGCGGCCTGTTACAAGGTCGAGAGCGACTCCAAGGACCCGGCCGATCCCCGCGGCGCCCGCTTCATCACCTGGGTGGACCAGAAGATGTTCGCGGCCCGCAAGATCGAGGCCCATGACCAGAGCGGCAAGCTCACCCAGATGTCAACCTTCACCGAGTTCAAGGAAATCAACGGCCATTGGTGGGAGACCAAGGGCGAGCTCATCCAGTACGACTCCAACAAGAAGCTCCGCTTCAACATCGAGGACGCCAAAGCCGACACCAACATCCCCGACGACGTCTTTGCCAAGCCCAAGACCTTTTCCGTGCAGGGGGATGAGAAGTAGAGCCTTTTGAGGGTAAATCCTTAAAGGAGATGTTACTTTGAAACGCAAAACGTCATGCGTTATCGTATTGTTTATTTGTCTTTCCTTTTGCTGCAAAAGGACCATATTCAATCAAGCCCAAGATAAAACGGAAACTGATCTTGACAAAAATAAGCTTATGGCCTTGTTAGATGAAGTTCTCGTTGATGATAAGCTTGGGGGATATATGAAGGATATGCAAGTTGATATTAGTGAATATAAAAGAAATTCTGATTTAATTTATGAAGGAAATGGCCGTTGGAGTTTTGGCATTTGGTCTATATTTAAAAAATCAACAAATGAATATGAAATGGTTGCGGCAGAAGGTTCTATGCGAATCCATATAGATTTTGAAACAGGAGAAAAATATAAAGTTAAAGACTGGGATCTTGAACTAATAACAAGAGAACAAATACAATAATACAGGGGGCAGGGTCAGACCCTTGTTTGATTGTTTAACGGGAAGCATCGAGGGAACCCATACCTGTCATCAGCTTACGAGAGCCACGCGGGACCCTGAAGGGCTGGTTCCGACTCCCAGCCTCCTGATTTGGTCCGCGGACCGCGCGGACCGCGTGCCTCGCGGACCGCGTGCCTGGCACCAACTTAATCAACTTTAAGAGCAAAGCCGGATAGCCCAGCGTGGATCGCCGCTGCCATGGGATGGAGTTGCTTTATCGCCTCTCTCACCGGCTCCAGCGGCGCCTGTTTCATCGTAACCGCCGCGTACGGCCATCCTCCGGCGGTCCGGCCTGCGTCTGCGCTTTGGAGTGCGCGCGGCTTGCCGCCGCGTTGGATCGGCCGGCTTGCCGGCCGGCACCCGATTAGGTTCTTCAATCCATCAGGATCAAGCTTGACATACTCAGAGGCCTTGGCTGCGCGGGAGAGTCCGCCGGTAGCAAGCTCCCGGCTCGTGAAAGCGGCGGCAAGCCGCGCGCAATCCAAAGCGCGGCGGCCGCGCCTATATAAAGCCGACGTGATAGGCGAGGAGGTGGAGGGGATGGTGAGGAGGATGATGGCGGGCCTTTAAACTTATTATCTTGATTGGCAATTTGGGCGCGGGAAAGATTTGACAACTTGATTAGCGCGGAATACATTATTTAATAGGTGGTTTTGCCATGCTGAAAATATCCGGCACGCTCGGAACAACATGAGGTTGTACGGCATTGGAGAAGCGGATATCGTCGCGGCAATGAATGACCCGGACCGGGAGGAGATGGAAGGGCAAAAGCGGGTGGCGCTCAAGAAGTTCGGGGAGAGATTTGGGGGCTATCCTTTGAAGGTGGTCTATGAGGGTACCGAGGAAGAGGCCCTGGTGATCACGGCTTATCCGCTGAAGAGAAAGCTTTGGAGGTGACGTGATGAAGGTCAGCTACGATCCGGAGACCGACGGGGCGTATTTGCGGATGTCGTCCAAGCGGCCCGAAGGGGCGGTGGAGCTCGCGGAGGGGGTCATTCTGCACACGAGCAAAAAGGATGAGATCGTGGCCATCGAAATCCTCAACGCTAGCCGGAAGTTCCCGGTTAAAACGCTCTACAAGCTTGAGCTGGACCGCGCCGCGGGTTGAGCCTTCCTCGCATTCCGGAGACATTATACCCAGTTATTGACTGAACGCGCCTATGCGGATATTGCGTAGTTATGCTCAGGCCCTCCAAATTCTGATTACCGCGCCACCACCACCGTCGCCGGCCTAAGCAGTCTTCCCTGGCGGGTGAAGCCGGGCCGGAGCTCTTCGAGGATCGTGCCCTCCGGAGTCCCCGGGCTGGGCACCGCCGCCGCGGCCTCGTGAAGGCGCGGATCAAAGAGTTGGCCTCGCGCCCGGATGCGCTCGACGCCGTGCTTCTCCAGGACCGCGAGCAACTCGCGGTAAACCAGTTCCAGCCCTTCCAGGATGCCGTTCCCTCCACCCGCGTCCCTGGCGGCCTGGATGGCGCGCTCCATGTGCTCGACCAGGGGGAAGAGGTCGTCGAGCACGGACTCCTTGCCGATGCCGGAGAGCCGATCCCGCTCGGCCTCCGCGTGTCTTTTATAATTCTCGAAGTCAGCCAGGAGCCGCACGTACTTGTTCTTCCAGTCACCGGGGTCCGCGCGCCCGGACAGGTCATCGCGCGACACGTAGCCCGGCCGCGCGCTCCCGCCGGCTTCTCCGCGATCAGGGGCGCCGCCGTCATCCCTGGCCGGCTCCTCATTCTCCTCCGGCCGCTCCGGCGGATAATCCGGGTCCGCATCGGCGCCGCCCATCAGGAGCTCCCGCGCCGGCCGGGAATCCGCAAAATAGTCAGCGGGCCGGAGCTCGTCCCATCCCGGGCCGAGTTCCTCGCGCCTGCCGTCAGCTTCTTTCCTGATCACTTTTACGGGGATCCTCATCATAAACCTCCCTTGATCTCTCCCCTCTCTTAAAACTTCCCTTTTCTCGGATCGGTCTCGTGCTTCTTGAGCTCCTCCAGGAGCTTCCGGGTTTTTTCGTCCATGTCCGTGGGCGCTTTCACCTGGATGTGCACGTACAGGTCGCCGCTGCCGCCGCCCTTGGGCCGGGGCGCGCCCTTGCCGCGGAGGCGCAGCATCGCTCCGTTCTGGGTGCCGGCCGGGACCTTGAGAGTGGCCTTGCCGGTCAGGGTCGGGACCTCGATCTTCGCTCCCAGCCCCGCCTCGCTCACCGTCACCGGCACGTCCAAGTGCAGGTCGTCGCCATCCCGCCGAAAGAAGGGGTGAGGCGCCACGCTGATCCGCAGCACCAGGTCGCCCATGGCCCCGCCCGGGCCCGGCTCGCCCTTGCCCGGAATGCGCAGCCTGCCGCCGTCCTTTACCCCCGCCGGGACCTTCACCGTCACCGTTTCCGTCCGGGCCACGCTGCCCGCGCCGGCGCAGGCGGGACAAGGCTCCGTATAAATCCGGCCCACTCCGCCGCACGCGCTGCACACCACCGTGAAGTTCGCGCCCGTATTCGCCACCTGCTTCTTGCCCGCGCCGTTGCAGGCCGCGCAGGTCCGCGACTTGCCGGCGGCGTTCTTGCCGGTCCCGCCGCAGGAGGGGCACACCCCGTTTCTGCCGATCGAGAACTTGCGCACGCCGCCCTCCATGGCGTCGTCAAAGCTTACGGAAAGCTCGGCTTCGAGGTCGCGGCCCGGCTGCGGGCCCACGTCATATTCCGCCTGGAAGGGCCCGCCGCTGAAGTCAACCCTTCTGCCGCCCCTCCGGCCCCGGCCGCCGAACATCTCGCTGAAGATGTCGCCCATGCCGCCGCCCCTGCCGCCGAAGATGTCTTCGAGGTTGAAGTCAGGACCGCCGCCCGAGCTCCAGGTATACGTGCGCCCGCCGCCCGGAGGGCCGCCCCATGCGCCGGGGTCCGGCGCGCGGCCCGGGCCCCCCGGCCCGAACAGATCATACTCCTTGCGCTTGTCAGGGTGCGAGAGCGCGCTGTAGGCCTCGGAAAGGTCCTTGAACTTGTTCTCGCAGGTCTTGTCGCCCGGATTACAATCAGGATGATACTTCCTGGCCAGCTTCTTATAGGCCTTCTTTATCTCGTCCTGGGGCGCGTTCCTTGAAACGCCCAGGGTCTGGTAATAATCTTTTTTCGGCATGGCTTACCGCCCCTCCCTCATGAACTCCTCTTATAAATGTAAGCATAACCAGGCGGACGTCAAGGCAGGAGGAGGTTTGAGGTCTGAGGTTTGAGGTTTGAGAAAGAGGGCCGGCAGTTCCATCATCCCCCTCAAACCTCAGACCTCACACCTCAAACCTCTCCTCAAGTGACTTCGTCAATCCATGTCAGGTAGGACGGGTTGCCGTCAACGATGGGCAGGGCGATAATCTCGGGCACGTCGTAGGTGTGCAGCGCTTTCACCCGCTGGATCACGTCCTCCACCCGCTCCGTGCGCGTCTTCATGATCAGCAGGCATTCCGCCTCCTCCTCCACCTTGCCCTTCCACCGGAAGATGGAGGTGATCTTGTCAATGATGTTCACGCACGCCACCCGCTCCTCCTCCACCAGGGCCCGGGCGATGCTCTCCGCCAACTCGCGGCCCGGAGTGGTCGCCATGATCACGACGTAACCCACGTCCTCGCCGTCGCCGTAATAAATATCGTCCATCTGGTCCATCCTCCTGCTCTCCCTCCGATTTTACCCCCCGCCCTCCGAATAATCCAGAAACCCGAGCCGCCTGGCGGCGACTGGCGCAGGGTTGCACTCTGTTTGAACCCGTGATGCCTGGCACCAACTTAATCCTTTGTACGAGCGACTTCAGTCGCGACCCTTCCCGTCTCGAAGAGCTTCCTTAACCCAGCCCACGGTTGGCCGTCCCCCACTTGCCCCGCGACACCAAGCCCATCACGCTCTCTTTAGTCATGACAGAGCCGGTTAAACCAAGGCGGCGAGGCGAAACCCCTGATGGGCTGACCCCGGAATGGGTTGCAAATAGCCTTGACATGCATCAAGGCATGGAGTACATTCGACCCATGGCAACACCTCTCCGTCTCCGCCACAGCCGCCGCACCAGGCGTTACGCCGGTTTCCGTCTCGAACAGCATCAACAGGCTGAAACAAATGATGGAGGACAATCAATGGCTAATAAACAAAATCAAATCCTTAAACTGACAAGTAGGGGTCTGCCCCCCCTCCCGCTGATTATTCCACTCAACCAATGCTCTACACTGAAATTGGAAATATAGTCAATGAAATAGTCACTAATCCAAACAAGGTTTTCATGAAATAAGGAGGATCTATCATGAGCTTTAGGATGATTGCTAAGAGAAAATTGTATGTTGTCATAATAGCACTTCTATTTCTTATATTGGCATATGGCAGCAACCTTCTGGGTGAGCAATACGCACAGTTATTCTTAGATAGAAAATATGGAGACCTTGAGCCATATAAAACTGGTTCAGAGGTGCAAATACCTTCAAAATATCAAAAGTTATTTTTAGAAAAACAAGGCTTGATAAGAAGAAATGATATGACATACACATTGCCGGGAGGAAATTCACAGTCTATGGCTGTTATAACCATCTCGGAGTTTGCTGATAGTAGATATGCAAAGAATGCACTATTATTAAACCTTGGCAATAGAAGAAAGCTAATTAAATATATTACAACTAACGATAAGACTATACCACAAATTGTCAGTCCCTATTGGATATCTGGAAATAAGTTTACAAAGACTTATTTCTACAAGGTGCCTGACACCGCTTCGATTATAAATGATTATTTATCACTGCACCCTCCAACTATAAGCATTCAGGATTCTGATTTTAATTCCCAGGAGATTATTAAAATCCAGGTTGAACGCTCCCATGATATAATAAAAGACGCTGAACCAATGCGGCTTGTGCCCATGCGGGTTGTCAACCGTCCTGAAGCTTACATTGGAATGGTTGCACAATGTGTTGCCGAGTACCAGGTCCGCTGCTGGACCGGCATGTACGAAGGCGAATATGTTGACTGCCCCATAACCCTGATGGTTGAGGACTTTTCGAGGAACAGTGCATGGAAGAAGTTCCGTGAGGACTCCATGGCCAGACCGATAATTGAGAAAAACGTTAATTATGACTCCTCCGCTGGAGGCACGAATTGCCGTTTTCAGCACGGAGAAATCAAACCGGGTGATGACACGCGCGTCAAAGAAGACCTCCGGTGGCTTATCCTGGATGAACTTAAGATGAGCCCAAAGGAACTTGCACCTCTCCTGCTGGTGGCGGACAAACTGCCCGGCGGAATCATGCCGGAAATGTTTGAATAAGCAGGACTCGTCCTTTGAACACTAACCCGCTGGGCATCCCCCGGTGGTGACCACGGACTTTCGGACCCTGGTGGCGGGAACCTCGAACGGTTTTGAGGGAGGAGAAGGCGTTCTCAATTTGGATGTGGTCATGGTGCCGCAAGCCGAGGTGGACAATTAATTAGGGACAGCCACCATTTCCATTCGCAACTTATTGATTATAAATACTATTTTAAATACCGTCAGGTAATTGACGATACTTGAAAATAGCATAATAAAAGCAATTGGTTAGCATCCGAAAAGGTGGCTGTCCCCAATTTACACCATCCAGTTATCTTGTAAGGGTAAAACAAGTAGGGGTCTGCCCCCCTCCCCGAAATCACGGCCGTCCCTGCCGGGACTTGGCGGTTTAACGGTCCCATGTTCCCAGGAATAAATTCCCGGACTAATATCGAAATGTCCCTCCGGGACAACAGCCAATGCGGTTTCATGCGATCAGGCGGACCTGAATTGGGGCCTTGTTTCCAATGCAACTCTGTACACCATCTATCGAGCCGGCAGCATCATTGCTAACGTCAAAGGCTCTCCTGTATCCTTTATAACCCTTGATACCCCCTCAACACCGGCGTCTCCTTCAATCTCCGATCCTCTCGATCGTTCGCGCGCATTCGCGGCCTGCAAGGGCTGCACGCGGGCATTAAAAACTGGACAACGGGAAGACAATGGGTTATTATCTTTGACCATCCATCGGGATCAGGGGCTTCGGCCCCTTTTGATTAACCAAGACCAAACAAGGAGGATGTAAGAGGTGAGTGCGCAACGGGAGCCGATGACTCCTCGCGGGTACGAGTTATTAAAAGAAAGGCTTCGGACATTTAAAGAGGTGGAGATGCCGCGGATCTCACGGGAGATCGGGGCGGCAAGGGAGCTGGGCGACCTGTCCGAGAATGCGGAATATCATGCGGCCAAGGATAAGCAGGGGATCATCGCGGCGCAGATCCGGCAGATGGAGGACAAGATGGCGCGGGCGGAGGTGATAGACCCGAGCAAGCTCAGCGGCGACCGGGTGATCTTCGGGGCCACGGTCACGGTGGAGGACCAGGAAACGGACCAAACCTCGCGCTTCCAGATCGTGGGGGAGGACGAGGCCGACACCAAGACCAACAAGATTTCCTACACCTCTCCCATCGCCAAGGCCCTGATCGGCAAGGAAGAGGACGAGGAAGTCATCGTCAAGACGCCGCGCGGCAAAAAAGAATACATCATCATGAAGGTCGAGTACACTGCATGAAGAGGGGGCTTGGGGCTTGGGGCTTGGGGTTTGAGGCTTGGGGCTTGAGGCTTGGGGAAGAAAGACCAGCCATGCGGCATCCTCAAGCCTCACGCCCCACGCCTCAAGCCTTTCTTCAAGCTAAGGCAAGCCGCGGATGTAATGAAAGGAGCACGCCCATGGAGGAAATCAACGCCGGTTCGCTCGTCTTCGACCTGATGAAAAAGCACCCGGAGGCGCGCAAGGTCCTGACCCGGCACGGCCTGTTGTGCGGCTCCTGCAAGGGCCTTGAAACCGAGACGCTGCGTCACGCGGCGCAGAACCACGGCGTGCCGCTCTCCGCGCTCATCGCCGATCTCAAGGCGGCCATCAAGCCGGGTTCATGAGCGCCGAGGACGATCTGGGCCAGGCGCTCCGCTTGCTGCGCAAGCCCCTGGAATACGCCTCCGGCCTCTCCCCGGCCCGGCTCCAGATCATGCCCGACCTGGGCCGCACTCTCCTCGCCATCCTCGACCGCCATCCCGCTTCCTCGCCCGCTTTATCAGAGTTCCGGTCCGCGCTCGACGGACTGGACGAGCTCTCCGGCAATGACCGCATGACCCGCGTCATCACGCTCATCCGCATCCTCGACCGCGTCGAAAAAAAAGCCGGCGCCCCGTCCATGCCGGGACCGGAGCGCGGGCGTGACGCGCTCACCGCCGAGGAACAGAATCTTCTCGCGCTGTTCAAGGACCTGGACAGCGACGCGCAGTATGTCAAGGGCGTGGGCCCGTGGGTCGCGGAGAAGCTGGCGCGGCTCGGGGTGCTCACGGTGGAGGACCTGCTCTATCATCTGCCGTCGCGTTACGAGGACCGGCGCGACTTGGTCAAGATCCGGGACACGGTGGTGGGGAAAAGGGCCACGGTGTACGCGGAGGTCATGGTATGCGGGCCGGTGACGCGGCGCGGCAACCGCCGCATGTTCCACATGCTCATCTCCGACGGCACGGGCGTGATCACGGCCACCTGGTTCAAGTACGCGGGCGACTACCTGGAGAAGAGGTTCAAGAAGGGCCAGATGGTGCTGGCGAGCGGGGCGGTGCGGGAATACGGCAAGAACCTGGAGATGCACCACCCGGACGTGGAGGTGGTCGAAGCGGCGGAGACGGAGGACGACCTGTCGTCGCTGGCCGGGATCGTCCCGATCTATCCGTCCACCGAGGGGCTGCACCAGAAGAGCATCCGCCGGATCGCCGGCCAGGCGCTGGCGCTGTTCAACGATAAGGTCCCGGAAGCGCTGCCGCCGGAGCTGGTGGAGAGGCGCTCGCTGCTTCCTCCGGGCCAGGCCCTGGCCCTGTGCCACGTGCCGCCGGACGAGGCCGACATCGTGGAGCTGAACGCGTTCGCAACGCCCGCGCACCGGCGGCTGGTTTACGAGGAATTGTTCTGGCTCGAGCTCGGGCTGGCTCTCCGGCGGCGGGGCCTGGTGGAGGAGCCGGCGGCGGCGGTGAAGAGCGGCGGCCATCTGCTGGAAAAGTTCCGCGCGTCGCTGCCCTTTAAATTCACCCGGGCCCAGGAAAAGGTGCTCGCCGAGATCCAGGCCGACATGGCGCGGCCGTATTCCATGCATCGGCTGTTGCAGGGCGACGTGGGGTCGGGCAAAACGGTGGTGGCGCTGGCCGCGGCGCTCTTGGTGATCGAGGCTGGCCATCAGGCCGCGATCATGGCGCCGACCGAGCTTCTCGCGGAACAGCACTACCGGACCGTTTCCATGTTCTTCAAGGACTTGCCGGTGCGGGCCGCGCTGCACACCGGCTCGGTGCGCGGCCAGGAGCGCGACCGCGTCATCAGGGGGATCGAGGACGGATCGCTGGACCTCGTGATCGGGACGCACGCGCTGATCCAGGAGAAGGTGAGGTTCAAGGGACTGGCGCTGGGAATAATTGACGAGCAGCACCGCTTCGGGGTGATGCAGCGGGCGAGGCTCAAGGCCAAGAGCCCCGAGGGCTTGAGCCCGCATTTGCTGGTCATGACCGCGACGCCGATTCCGCGGACGCTGGCCATGACGCTTTACGGCGACCTGGCGGTTTCCGTGATCCGGGAGATGCCGCCGGGCCGGACGCCGGTGGCGACGCGGCTGTTCAGCGACCGCGACCGGGACAAGGTTTACGCGGAGATCCGGAAGGAGGCAGGGCGGGGCCGGCAGGTTTTCATGGTGTATCCGCTGGTGGAGGAGTCCGAGGGACTTGAGCTGCGCGACGCCACCACCATGGCCGAACACCTGCGTAATGATGTTTTCCCGGACCTCCGGGTGGGCCTGGTGCACGGCCGGATGAAGGCCGAGGAGAAGGACCAGGTGATGCGGCTCTTTCACCGGGGAGAGCTGAACGTGCTGGTGGCGACCACGGTGATCGAGGTCGGGATTGACGTGCCTAACGCGTCGCTGATGGTGATCGAGCACGCGGAGCGGTTCGGTCTGTCCCAGCTCCACCAGCTCCGGGGCCGGGTGGGCCGGGGCGCGCACGCGTCGCGCTGCATCCTGGTGGCGGGCTACGTGCCGTCGGAGGACGCCTTCCATAGGCTCAAGGTGATGGAGAAGCTCTCCGACGGCTTCAAGATCGCGGAGGAGGACCTGGCAATGCGCGGCCCCGGTGAATTTTTCGGGACACGGCAATCCGGCTTGCCCGATTTCCGAGTAGCGAATATCATAAGGGACGCCGAGGTGCTGCAGGACGCGCGGGCGGACGCCTTTGAGCTGGTGAACGCCGACCCCGGCCTGTCGGAGCCCGGCCACCTTCAGCTCCGGGGCATGCTGCGCCGGCGGTGGGGCAAGGGCCTGAAACTCGGAACCGTGGGGTGAGGGGAAGGGTCAAAGTTTTTAACGCCGACGCCAAAATTAATTTTTGAAAAAATCTTGGCGTTTTGGCGTTTAATTATTTTTTGAATGTTTTTGGTCGTTGGAGGAATTGATTGATGAGCAAGGGATGCGGGTGCATCGGCTTCGCGGGCGCGGTGGCGGTGGGGCTGGTGATCGGGGCGATCGCGCTGTTTGCAGCGGGGTACCACTGGGTCAACACGCGGATGCTGGCCGATGAGCCCGAGTCGGTGTTCGCGGATAAGTGGACCAAGCTCGACGAGGCCGCGCTGGCCGGAAAGCTCGCGCCCATCGCGCTGCTGATGAAGCAGAACAAGGAAGGGGAGCAGAAGGTATCCTTGAAGGGCAGCGAGGCCGGCCGCCTGCTCGATGAATACTTCACCCGGGAAGGCGTGGATTGCCGCGCCGCGGTGTCCTTCGGCGATACGGTGACGGACGTCACGTTCGCCCGCCGGGTGCGGGAGGGCAAGTACCTGAACGGCGAGCTCCGGGCCTTCATCAAGGCCGATAACGCAGACTTCGAGGTCAGCGTTTACGGCCTGCGCACCGGTGAGTTCAAATGGCCCAAGCCCCTGCTGGTGATGGCCTCCCGCTGGATCGAGGGCACCCTGGAGACCCAGGCCCTGCTCAAGGACATGCCGCTGCGCATCATGGATTACGACTCCGGCAAGGACCAGGTGAAGCTCACCGTCAAGGTGGTGAGAGAGGACAAGACGCCGGCGGAGGACGGAGCGTATTAAAGGTGAATAAGCTTTTATTATAACCGCGGAGGCGCAGAGAACGCGGAGAAAATTTTAAAATCAATAAGACAAGCTTTGATATTCTTTGCGTTCTCTGCGCCTCTGCGGTTGAAAAAAATCTTCCTTCTCGTAAGCCTCGGCGTCTGGTCGGTGAATTCCGCCCTCACTTCCCCTCTCCGAAAAACGCAAGCACGGCGTCGGCCACGCTTTCCACCATTTCCTCCGTCATCTCGGGATAGGCGGGGATGGCCAGGCAAGTGCGCGCGGCTTCCTCCGCCGCCGGGAACGCCGCCCCGCCGACGCAGCGCGCGAAGCAGGCCATCTTGCTGAGCGGCTCCGGGTAATAAACGGCGCAGCCGATGGCTAAAGCCTTGAGATGGGCCATGAGCTCGTCGCGGCGCGGGACCCGGACCACGTAGTTATTGTAAACGTGTTTGCGCCCGGGCCGCAGCGCCAGCGGCCGGACGGACGTGCCCGCGAAGCGCCGGCCGTAAATCGCGGCGTTTTTCCTCCGGGCCTTTCCCCACTGTTCGAGATGGGGGAGCTTGCAAAGGAGCACGGCGGCCTGGATGGTGTCGAGGCGGCTGTTGTAGCCGATGACCTCGTGCCGGTACTCGCTCTTAGCGCCGTGGACCCGGAGCAGGCGCAGGTTCTCGGCCGCGTCGGCCCGCCGCGTCACCACCATGCCCCCGTCACCGTACCCGCCCAGGTTCTTGGACGGATAAAAGCTCAAGGCGCCGGCGTCGCCGATGGCCCCCGCCCGTCTTCCCTCGAACTCCGCGCCGATGGCCTGGCACGCATCCTCCACCACCGCGAGGCCGTGCCGCTGTGCGATCTCCATGATCCGGCCCATGTCCGCGCATTGGCCGAAAAGGTGGACCGGGATCATGGCGCGCGTCCGGGCGGTGACGGCCGCTTCCACGGCCTCCGCGCTGATCAGGCAGGTGTCCGGCTCGATGTCCGCGAACACGGGCGTTGCGCCGGCGTGGACCACGCTGGACGCGGTGGCGTAAAAGGTAAAGGGAGTGGTGATCACCTCGTCTCCCGGGCCGATGCCCAGCGCGCGGAGGGAAAGGATGAGGGCGTCGGTGCCGGAGGCCACGCCCACGCCGAACGGAGTGCCGCAATACTCGGCGATCTTTTTTTCGGCCTCCTCCACTTCCGGGCCCAGGATGAAGCGCTGCGCGCGGACCACGGACTCGATCCTTTTCAGGACCTCCGCCTCGATGCCCCTAAATTGCGCGGCCAGATCAACTAACGGAATGTTCATTGTCACTTTACCTGCCGAGAAAATTTGTAGACAGGATTAACAGGATTTACAGGATTTTCGGAATAAGCTTCTTGTTTTTTCATCCCGTTAATCCTGTTAATCCTGTCTGGAAAAATTTGCTTGATTTCCGGACGCCGCCTCACGGCACAAGAAACTGTTCGTAAAATACATGGCCGGACAGACAAGAATGTCTGTCCTGCCTCTGCTGAGCGTCACTTATGTCCTCGCTCCTCATCGTGCGTTCTGATTTTTTCGGCGATCTTGGGCCTAGCCTCCTCGAACAGGGGCTCGGCGAACTCCATGGTCCAAGTGCGGTCCTCGAACGACCGCACGCCGACCTGCTTCAGGAACCGCGCCTGGAAGTCCGCGATCCTCTGGCCATAGATGTGGTACGAGTCCGACTCGTCCACGTAGCGGCCGAGCTTGACCTCGCGCCCGGAGCGCTCGGCCACTTTCTGGGCCACCCTTTGCATCAGCGCGGCCAGGGCAAAGCAGTTCATGAAGGCGGCGTCGTAAGCGTCGCGGGAGCGGAAGCGCACGTTCATGTTGAGTCGCCAGACCCCGTCCGGTCCGGGCAGGATGCGGAACCACAGCGACTGGAGGCAGGCGGGGTCGTGGATGCCCAGGTCTTCCCACACCTTCCAGACCACGGCCTGCTGCCGCCGCGAGTGCGGGCTTTTACACAGCCCGTCCACCACGGCCTCGATCTGGTCAATGCCCTGCCTTTGCCCCGGCAGGCAATAGTTGAAGATGCGCTCGTGGTAGGTGTATTCCCAGCGCTGGTCCGCGGGATCGTCCGGGTTGCGGCGCCAGTGGTCCTTGATCCCGTCCAGCACCTCCTGGCGGTATTCTTCGAGGGCATCGAGCCCGCCGGGAAAACAGCGGTGGATCATGGGCTCGGAGAAGGGATCGGTGATGATGATCCGCATGGAGCAGTCCAGGCTGGGCGGGTCCAGGTAGTTGCCGGACCCGTCCTTGTGGTCGTACTCGGTGCGGATTTCGCAGCCGTGGCCGTAGAGGGCGAGCAGGCTGAGCTCCCAGGCCTCGGCCAGCCCCGTTGCCCGGACGGCCAGCACCGGGATGCCGTTTTGCCCGCACGGCATCTCGACAAAGACTTGGGCCCCCCGGTCGCCGATCAGTTGCCTGGCCTCGTCAGAACGCGCCATGCAGGACCAGTCTTTCCCGCGGCGGGCGGGTCATGGAGCGGCCTTCTTCAGCTCGGGCGGCAGCGGGTTCACCGCCACGCTGAACACGGTCTTGTACTCGGAGAGGTCGGGGTCGCGGGAGAACCACATCACGGTAATGCTCCGGGACTTGTCGTCCTGGTAGGTGACCCCGGAATCGCCCTCCGCCACCACCGTGTATTTCTTCTCCATTATTTGCTGCCGGTAAAATTTCACCAGCGCATCAGTGTCCTGGTTGGTCCCGTACTGCAGAATGAACATGTCCATCTCCGGCTTCACCTCCGTCCCCCGCAGCGCGGAATCGGGCGGCAGGATCAGCGACGAGATGATCTCGCGCTTGGCCCGCTCCTGCGGCGTCTCCTTGGGGCCTTTGTCCTTGCAGGCAAAGACGGAAAGCGCGATGGCCGCGGCCAGGACCCACGCCGCGGCGCCAAAGCCGCGATTTTTGGAATGGCTTGCTGTATTCATTTCTCCCTCCCGATCAGGTCAGTTTTCATGTAATCTTGGAGGACCCCGGGCACCGTGACGGCGCCGTCAGCCCGCTGATAATTTTCGAGGATGGCGATCAGGGTGCGGCCCACGGCCAGACCGGAGCCGTTCAGGGTGTGGCACAGGCCGGTGCCCTTTTTCTGGCCGGCCGGCCGATAGCGCACGTTGGCCCTCCGGGCCTGGAAGTCGCCGCAATTGGAGCAGCTCGAAATCTCGCGGTACGTCTTCTGTCCGGGCAGCCAGACTTCGAGGTCATAGGTCTTGGCCGAGGAAAAGCCCATGTCGCCCGTACTGAGCAGCACCACGCGGTAGGGCAGGCCCAGGAGCTCGAGCACCCTGGCCGCGTCCCGCGTGAGCGACTCGTGCTCGGCCGCGCTCGTCTCCGGCGCGGTGAACTTGTAAAGCTCGACCTTGTTGAACTGGTGCTGCCGGATCAGTCCCCTGGTGTCCTTGCCCGCGGCCCCGGCCTCGCTCCGGAAGCACGGCGTGAACGCGCACAGCTTGATCGGCAAGTCCTCCCCCGCGATGATCTCGTCGCGGTAAATGTTGGTCAGCGGGACCTCCGCCGTCGGCACCAGGTAATAGCCGAACGGGTCCACCTTGAACAAGTCCGCCTCGAACTTGGGCAGGTTGCCCGAACCCACCAGCGTCGTCCGGTTGGCCATGAACGGGGGCATGACCTCGGTGTACCCGTGCTCCCGGGTGTGCAGGTCCAGAAAAAAATTGATCAGCGCCCGCTCCAGCCGCGAACCCGCGCCCCGGAGCAGCGTGAACCGCGCCCCCGTGATCTTGGCCGCCCGCTCGAAATCAAGGATGCCCAGCGCCTCGCCGATGGCCGCGTGGTCCTTGGGCACGAAGTCGAATTGCCGCGGCTCGCCCCATCGCCTCACCTCGACGTTCCCGGACTCGTCCGCCGCCACCGGCACGCTCGGGTCCGGGATGTTGGGGATATAAAGGACCTGGTCCGAGAGCCGCGACTCGATCCCGCGGATCGCCTCGTCAAATTGCCCGATCCGGTCCGAGAGCTCCTTCATCTCGCTCTTTAGCGCCTCCGCCCGGTCCTTTTGCTTGTCGCGCATCAGCGCGCCGATCTCGCGGGAGCCGGTATTGAGCCGGTTCTTGAGCTCGTCGGCCTCGAACTTCTTGGCCTTGCGCTCGGCCACGAGGCCGCGGACGGGGCCCAGGTCGAATTTATTGCCCCGGTCGCGGAGCGACTTCTCCACCCTGGCCACGCCCTCTTCATCTAAGAACAACTTTAGGTCCAGCATTTGCTTCAGCGCCTCTTAAACCCGCTTCTCCGCAAGATAACAGAGGCATCCAGAAGGGTCAAGCGGAGCAGCTTTTTTCACGGCTTTTTCATTGCTCTGGAGGAGCGATATTTTTCTCTGTCGCGGGGGCGGCCGGAGGGGAGACCAGCACGACGAACAGCACCGCGGCGGCCACGCCGATGGCGGCGGAGAGGCCGAAGGCCGCGGGCGCGCCGGCGAATTTCCACAGCGCGCCGGCCATGATGCCACCGGGCAGCATGGCCATGCCGATGACGGCGTGGAGCACGCCATAGCTGGAGGCCCTGCGCTCGGAAGGCTCCAGGTCCGCGAGCAAGGCGCGGCTCGAGCCCTCGTAGATGCCCTGGAACACCCCGTAGCCCATGAAGACAATTACCGCGTGCAATGGCGTTGCGGCCATGGCCCCCGCCGCGAACACGGCCGCGAACATGAGGTATGCGGCGGTCAGCATGGCCTTGCGGCCGATCCGGTCGGACAGCGCTCCCGCGGGCAGGGACGTGAGCGAATAGACCAGGTTATTGAGGAGGTAGATCAGGATGACGTGATCGGTGTCAATTCCCAGCTCGCGGCAGCGCAGGATGAGGAATACGGCCGGGAAGTTGCCCAGGCTGAAGAGGCCGGAAACCAGGATGAACCGTTTCAGGCCGGGGCTCAGGTCTTTAAAGCTGAAGCGGAAAGGCCCGGACTTTGCCCGCCTGGGCGGGACTTCCTTGACTCCGGCGCCGATCACCGCGAGCCCGATCGCCGCGGGCACGGCCGCCAGGATGAAGACGCTGGTCAGGCCCACGCCCATTCCATGGAGCAGGAAATAGGCGAGCGCCGGCCCCAGCACCGCTCCCATGGTGTCCATGGCCCGGTGCAGCCCGAACGCCGCGCCCATCTTGTCCGGCGGGCTCGAATCCGCCAGCAGCGCGTCGCGCGGCGCCGTCCGGATGCCCTTGCCCATCCGGTCGGAAAACCGGATGAGCAAAATAAGCGGCCAGCTCACCGCAAGGCCCAACAGCGGCTTGGCAAGGCCCGACATCAGGTAACCGATGAACACCGGCTGCTTGCGCTTGCCGAAGCGGTCCGAGACGTAACCCGACACCGCCTTCATCACGCTCGCCGTGGCCTCCGCCACTCCCTCGACCACCCCCAGCGCCGCCGCCCCCGCGCCCACCGCCTTCATCAGGTCCGGAATCAGCGGATACGCCATCTCCGAGCTGATGTCCGTGAAAAGGCTCACCAGACCAAGCGCGTAAATGTTGCGCTTGAAGCCCATGAACCCGCTCTTCTCCTTAACTTCCGTCATTTTTCACCGTCTCAAATCAGTGCTGTCCAAAATAAACGGACCGGAAAACCGCCAAGGCGCCAAGAACGCCAAACGTTATAATTATTTCAATCTCAGTCCAGCTTCCAGGCAAATGATTCTTTCTTGGCGCTCCCGTCAGCCGGTTCGCCAAGCAGGTTGGGGCCAAAGCACTGGTGCTGTTTTTTACTCCCGCCTCTAAGAAACACCAGGATTTACTTGGCGATTCTTGGCGTTCTTGGCGCCTTGGCGGTTTTCTTGGCTCCTATTTTGGACAAGAGTGGTCTCAAATAATAAAAGGGGCGCCGGCTTAAGCGCCCCGGATGGAAAACGAGCCCGATTATTTAAGCTGATATTCCAGCGTGATCTCAGCCCCGGCCCCGCCCGCCACCGTGAGCTTGTACTCGCCGGAAGGCAGCGTGAGCTTATCGAGCGGACCGCCCTTTTCATAAGGCGTCTGGTCCTGGTACTGGCTCCACAGGTAAACGGGATTGTTCCTGCCGTCGCGGATGGCAAAGCCCTTGTTCTCGGGCGCGCCCGCGCCGTGGCAGGCGATGCCCGCGACCAGTCCGCCCGACTTGAAGCCGGATGCCGTCTTGCCCGCGGGCACGGTGATGGTTGCCGGATGGGCCACGCAATCCTTGTCAATCCAGGCCCTGGCCTTGCCGGCCTCGGCCCCGCCCGCGGCCCCGGCGGCGGCAAAATAAATATACGCCGCAACGGCCATCAACAGGATGGGCGCGCCGAGCAGGGCCGCTCCCGACTTCACCCGGAACTTGCTCAGACCATATGCTTTCATTTTTTCGCCTCCCGGCCTCATTACCGGCTCCTGGCTATAATATAAATCTTTTTCTGCCCTTCACCATCTTTTCGATTTCTTCCCTCTCCTGGTCAAATCCCTTCTTGCCCATGAGAGCATTGGTGTAGCGCTTTCCGGCCTCCACTCCCGGCTGGTCCAGCGGGTTCACCTGGTACAGCCCGCCGGCGAACACGGTGGCCACCTCCAGCATGTACATGACCTGGCCCATCACGTCCGCGTCAACGTGCGGGAGCTCGATGCGGAGGCTGGGCCGGCCGGCCTTGGCCAGGGCAACCTCCGTGGCCAACTGCTCCGCGTTGATCAGCTCACCCAGGCTGTGGCCGCCCAGGTAGGCCACGCCCTCGATGTCGCTGAAGTCCGTCGGAATGCGCGCGTCGTCCCGGAACCGGTCCACCCTGAAGAACGCCACCAGCTTGTCCGCCGGCCCCTCCTTGTAAAGCTGCACCTGCGAATGCTGGTCCGTGGCGCCCAGCGCCCGAACCGGCGTCGAGCCCGTGCCCGCCGGCGACCCGTCCAGGTGCACCGCCTTGCCCAGGCTCTCCGCCCATAGCTGCTGGAACCACTCGGCCAGGTCGGTGAGGCCCGAGGAGTAGGGCATGACGACCAGGATGTTCTTCTTGCGCTTGACGTCGGCCAGGTAAAACAGCGCGGCCAACAGATAGGCCGGGTTTTTCAATAGCTCCGGCTCCCTGGTGCGCTGGTCCATGGCCGCCGCGCCCTTGAGCAACGCCACCACGTCCATCCCGCATACCGCCGCCGGCAACAGGCCCACCGGAGTGAACACGGTGTAGCGGCCGCCCACCCCCGCCGGCACCGGCAGCCACTCCAGTCCGTCGCGGTCGGTGATCTCCCGCAGATACCCCTTCTCCTGGTCGGTGATCGAGATCATCCGCTCCCGGTAGCCGTCCTCCCCGTACTTCTTGATCAAAAGGTCGCGCGCGATCAAGAACTGGCTCATCGTCTCCGCCGTCTCCCCCGACTTCGAGATCACGATGAACATCGTCTTCGACAGGTTGAGCGCGCCAAGCAGACCCATGAAATTCTCCGGGTCTATGTTGTCCGCCACGTACAGCCGCGGACACCCCTGCCGGCTGGCGTTGTCCATGAGCTCGTTATACGGCTTCAACAGGGCCCGCCCCAGCGCCCTTGCCCCCAGCCCGGAACCGCCGATGCCCAGCGTCACCACGTTATCAAACGAGCTGCACCGCTTGCTCACGAGCTGCAGGACCTTGGTGACGTTCTGATAGGGCAGGTCGTAAAAAGGCAGCTCCCCGGCCTTGCGCCGCGCCGCCAGGTCCGCGTGCACCATGGCCGTCCGCTCCGTGAGGTCCGCGAGCTCCTTCTTGCCGATCCCGTTTTTGCGGCCCACGCTCTCCGTGAGCGCGTTGGTGTAATCAATCCGCACTTCGTTCATGGCTTTAATCTCCCTCCCCGGCCCCGTGACTTTAATTTTCTCTCACCAACTGGTTTCACAACCCGCACCATCATCCCCGACCAAAAGATTATAAACAAGGATGTCAAGGATTTTAAAGATAAATTCAAGAAATTTTCTTATCCTGATTATCCTTAATATCCTTGTTTCTTCCTCTTGAAAGGGTTATGAAACCTGCTCACGGCAACTGGAACCAGCGCCAGTCATTATTATAGGTGCGCAGGCCGATGTTCAGGCCGGCGACCACCAGGAAAATAACCACGCTGATCACGAGCGCCACATACATCGCAAAAAGCAGCCTCTTGCCCGGGTCCGACTCCGGCGCCGGATCGCCCCGCCGGTCCGCGAGCCACTGGCAGGCGATCACGTAGCTCATGGCCAGGAAAAAGATCGAGCCCAGCTTCATGCGCAGTACAAGCTCCAGACCCAGAAAAAAGGCCGTGGCCATGATCCACCAGGCCCTGCTCCCCACCCGCTGCCATTCCCTGACCATTAACTCCTAACCTACCAAAAAGGCGGCACGCGGGCAACCCGGCCGGCCGCATTAACATCACCTCCGAGACAATACTTGACATCGCAAGGGTGGCTCAATATGATCGTATGCGTCCGGATTGTGCGCCCGCGGACCGGCGCCAATGCGGAGCGCCGCGGGCGCTGGAAAGGGTCAGATACATGACGCAAAACCGCAGGATCAAAGGCAGCGTGGTGCTGGACATGGTAAAGGTCATCCGCGCGTTCAAGGACCTGCCGTGGGACCGGTATCTCAAGCCCGAGGATTTCGAGATCGTCAAGACGATGGTCATCCCCACCGCCTGGTACCCCATCGAGACTTACCAGCGGATGGGACTGGCCGTGTACAAGCTGGTGGCCAAGGAGAGCGAAGACGTGGTCCGCAAGTTCGGACAGGCCGCAATGAAGGAGCTCCTGGAGGGGCCCTATCGGCCCTTCCTCGTCAAGAACGACCCGTTCGAGGCCGTGGCCAAGTTCTTCGAGCTCAGAAAAAGCCTCTTCACCTTTTCCAAGATGGCCATCGAGAAAACCGGCGACAAGAGCCTGCGCGCCAGGATCACCGAGTTCGGAGACTTCAGCGACGGACTCGACGTCTTCACCATCCTGCTCTGCGCCCACCTTGAAGAGCTCGCCAAGAACAACGGGTGCAAAGGCATCACCCTGAAGCCGTGCCACGAGAAAGAAAAGGGGCAAACCAACATCGTGGTGGACATGGCCTGGACCTGAAGCCTGGCGCGGAAAATGCGGACTCGAGCCTCAAGCCCCAAGCCTCAAGCCCCACCCCTCCCGCCTTGACAAAACCCGCCGCTCCCCTATCATATTGATGCGGCAAAAGGAGCGGCGGGAAAATGGACCGCCGGCCCCGGCCATTGCCATGCATGGCACGCGCATAAAATGATCCTGGTCCTGCAGACGAAGGAGTCCGAATAAAATGCCGGAACTGAGGAAAGACCCGGTGATCGGCCGCTGGGTCATCATCGCCACCGAGAGGAGGAAAAGGCCCTCCGACTTCAAGGTCATGGGCGAGACCTGCTCGATTGATTACGCCTCCTGCCCCTTTTGCACGGGCAATGAGACCAAGACGCCCCCCGAGATCATGGCCTATCGCGACGGCACGCCCAAGAATTCGCCCGGCTGGTCCGTGCGCGTGGTCCCCAACAAGTTCCCCGCGCTCGCCATCGAGGGCGGACTCGGACGCGTGGGCGAGGGCATGTTCGACAAGATGAACGGAGTGGGCGCGCACGAGGTCATCATCGAAACGCCCCGCCACGTCTGTAATTATGACGCGCTCTCCGAGCCCGAGGTCGCCAACATCGTCCGCGCCTACCGCGACCGGGTCATTGACCTCAAGGGCGACAAGAGGCTCCAGTACATCCTGATCTTCAAAAACAAGGGCCGCGAGGCCGGCGCCAGCCTGGAGCACACCCACTCCCAGCTCATCGCGCTCCCCATCGTGCCCAAGCGCGTCTCCGAGGAGCTGAAGGGATCGCAGGAGTACTTCCGCTTCAAGGACCGCTGCGTGTTCTGCGACATCATCCGCCAGGAGATGCAGGACGGCATCAGGGTCGTCGCCGAGAACGACCACTTCATCCTCCTCTCTCCCTTCGCCCCCAAGTCGCCCTTCGAGACCTGGGTCCTGCCCAAGGAGCACCAGTCCACCTTCGAGCTGATCAAGGACGACCAGCTTTACTCCCTGGCCAAAATCCTCCACCTGCTCATGAAAAAAATGGCCGACGTGCTCTCCGATCCGCCCTTCAACTACATCGTCCATACCGCGCCGCTGCACCAGGACCCGGCCCACTACCACTGGCACATCGAGGTCATGCCCAAATTGACCCAGGTCGCCGGCTTCGAGTGGGGCTCCGGCTTCTACATCAACCCCACTCCCCCCGAAGACGCCGCCGAGGCCCTGCGCTCCGGCAACAACTCACCATAAAACCCTCTCCCCCCCGGCATGTGGGAGCGACTTCAGTCGTGTCCGCCCGCGCTGCCCTCTATCGTTCTGACTCGCGGCATTTGACAGTCAGAGTGATCTCAATAAGAATGGAGAGGACGGCATGCAAGATAAGTTAAATAAATCCATTTCCCTCGCCGCCGAGGCCCTTAAGAAACTGGGCGCCCGGGAGGTTTACGTCTTCGGCTCGGCCGCCTCCGGCCGCCTCGGCCCGGACTCCGACATTGACCTCGCCGTCTCCGGTCTTCCGCCCCAGCTCTTCTTCAAGGCCATGGCCCGCGCCGGCGACATCCTCGGCCGACAAGTAGATCTAATCTGCCTGGAGGACGACAACCCCTTCACCCGCTACCTCCGCGAAGAAGGAGAGCTCCAGCGTGTGGCCTAGGCTCGCCAAGCAGATCGCCGCCGAGCGCGAGATGCTCAACCGGCTTTTGGCCGACCATCGGACCCTCATAGACAAATGCGAGCATTCGTCCCCGGAAAAAATCGAAATCTCCGCGCTGGCGGCCATGCTCCATAGTTTTTACACCGGCATCGAAAACCTCTTCGAACGGATCGCCATTGAGCTTGACGAAGGACTGCCCCAAGGCCCGGCCTGGCACAAGGAGCTTCTGGCGAGGATGTCTCTGCCCGCTCCTCGACGGCCCGCGGTGATCTCGCCGGGTCTCGCCGAGAACTTGCGCGAATATTTGGAATTCCGCCACTTTTTCCGGGGCGCGTATACCTTCCAAGTCCTATGGGACCGCATGGCCCATCTGGTGCAAGGCTGCCCGCTGGCGCTTAAAAACCTGGAGGCTGAACTTGACGTGTTTATCAAGGCCATGTCGGAAAAAGACACCCCTTGACCCAGGATCAAACCCAGATGACCACAGACGCCGAACTCCTGCATAAAGGCTTCAAGGCGCTCCTTGACTCCCTGGGCGAGCTTGAGGCCGAGAGGTTCATTGCTCTTCTCCAGCGCGAGCCCTTTGATTACACTGAGTGGCAACGCTCCCTATGGATAAATAAAACCGTGGAGCAAATCAGCGGCGCGGCCCGGGCTTTTCGAAAAGAGCAAGCCTCGCGCGGCAAAACATAGACTTGAGACGAAAGCGCGAATGAAGCGGCAAACATATATGATGCCGGCGCCGCGCTTTGGAGTGCGCGCGGCTTGCCGCCGCTTTCCCGAGCCGGGAGCTTGCTCCCGGTGGACTCTCCCGCGCAGCAAAAGCCTCGTAGCACGCTAACTCTGGTCCCGATGGCTTGAAGAACCTGTTCCTGTGCCGGCCAGCAAGCTGGCCGTTCCAAAGCGGCAGCAAGCTGCACGCACTCCAAAGCGCTCCGCGCCGCGCTGCCCAACCTCAAGCCCTCGCTCAAA
Source organism: bacterium (assembly GCA_035527835.1). Classification (GTDB taxonomy): domain Bacteria; phylum RBG-13-61-14; class RBG-13-61-14; order RBG-13-61-14; family DATKZS01; genus DATKZS01. The sequence goes on along the minus strand of DATKZS010000140.1, from coordinate 68,430 downwards.
ACTATCTCCCTGCGCGTCCCCCAAGCAATGCTCGAAGAACTGAAGCTCCTCGCCAACAAGCGCGACGTCCCCTACCAATCCCTCATGAAAATCTTCCTCGCCGAGAAGATCAGGGAGGAGATGAAGGGGAGATGAACAGCCAAGATCATAAGTTCCAAGCGCTGAAAATTCAGGGCGACCTGAGATGCTACTGATAATTAGAATTTCAAGACTCCTTCCTCCTCTCTGGAAATGCTTCATCTAAAAGATCATTGAATATTGCAAGGAGTTCTTCCAAGGAAGTTTTTAATATTTCAAAATCACGCTCTACACCCTTTCCGCGGTGAACCGCATTTGATCTAACCTGGTAATAATAATCGATTGATTTCTTCGGATCGTCAGTGTCTAATGTGTATTTATCAAGATTGGTACTGAAAATATCCCTCTTGTTTTTTACATTCTTATGTAAACTGTCAGCAAATTTCTTTTCTGCTGCTACCTGATGCACATTTTTCATCACTTCCTTTCCAAAATGATATTTCAAACCTGCGTATCTCTCGATAGCTGACCAAAGCAACATGTAACCCATTTCCAAACGAAAAAGTGACTTGTAGTCCCAATCGAATTCCGAATTCTCCTCCAGAATTTTCGATATCTCCTCTATGCCTTGTTTAAACAAAGGATCATTAATGCCATCCCATTCCACTTCATGCTCAAGATCAGAGCTTCCTTTTTGATATCTTCTACCAATTAATGCATTTGCATTGGCAAGTGTTCCCTCATTGACCTTATTGACTTTGACTTCTTTCCATTGATATACTTCATCGGGTTCAATTTCTACAATACGATTGTATGCACTTTCTTCTTCTCCGTTTCGGAAATGAATAAGATGTCCTTTTATCCCTTCACCACTTTCATCCGTAATCAAAAGAGGAATTCCATCTCTTTCCTTTAGTGAACCATTAACAGTACCTGCATGGAATTCTTTTACAAAATCTTTAATTCTGAAAAAACACAATTGACCAGGCTTAAAGATGCCATAGGCAAAAAATGGTAAGGATGTATTTGGGGGAAGCTTCATCTTATTGTCCGAGGTAAGTGCCTTGGCGCCGTTTTCGAAGAAGTACTTTTGCCATTGGTAAAATTGTGTCCCTTGGAGTCCATGCTTTTCGCACAATTCCGAAACCGCCACCTTTTCTAGAAAATGCGACTTCAAAATCGCAAGCTTCTCCTCCGCCTTAAAGCTCCCCTGCGTCGTTCTCATCAATCTTTCCTCCTATGAGACTCCCTGTATAGGGATATGATTCAGAACCTTTTATGATTAAGTTGTTGCCAGGCACGGGGTCGCTTCACAATGTTAATGCTGGATTAATTTGATTTATCATGATTTTCTTTAATATTTCAATAAATACATCCAAAGTAACGCCGCCAAGAAAATTCACAATAGTTTTGGCTTTTTCCCAACGGGTATTGTCGCGCGAAGCATCCAAGAATTCATGGCCAAACCAAGTTAAATTTCTTGCTTTTGCTTCTGGTGAATTGCTATCATGACTGGTAACTTTAAATCCTTCTAAGAGCCCCGCATCTATCATTAGATAGACATGATAATTGATCTGATCCTCTGAATAGCCTTCAATTTTAATATGATTTGGCGCAAAACCAGTCGGCTCCTCTTCAATAGATTGAAGAATCTTTCGTATTAATTCCATATCACGTTTCATCACAATATTCCCTATCCTTGTTGCTTGTTGTTGTAACTCATCTAATGCATCCATGGCACTAGAATAACTCTGGTCTCCCGATGCCGCTTTGGATCAGCGAGCTTGCTCCCAGTTACTCAGAGATCGGCCTTTTCGGGCTCCTCCTGATCTGACTTCTTTTCATAGGAAAGGACTGGTGCCCAGCCAACAATTTCGCGGTCAGCCACCATAAAACGGGCAGTGCATTCAAGCCATAATTTAATATCACTTTCGTTGGTTTTCCATATAAGAATCTTTTTCAATTGTCTATTACAAAGAGATTCGGCGATATCGAGGTTCTTACCACGATCATCGCTGGAATCAGTTGTGGGCTTCCCGAATTTCTCCGTAAGTGCATTTTTAAATGCATCGAAACCATCAATCCTCATCTGCGCTTGTCGGGAACAAGACACAGGAACGTCCTCCAGTCGTGAGATCGGAAGATCTATGACTACCTTATAAAGGCCTTCTTTATTGAATATAACGTCAAGATCAAACAACGTCCCTCCAGCATTAACCAATTTAGTTGCCCTACAGGAGGAATGATCTTCTTTATTAATACATTCCATCTCAACTTTCAGAGATGATTTAACCTGTTCTTGTGTCATGCCCCATTTCAGATCTTTATAACAACCATAAGGCTTAGAAGGAGATTTGGCAAGGATAAGAAATGATACGAGGATACAAATTAGTAAAGCCTGGATTGTTCGTTTCATGGTTCACCTCCGCAATGATTAGGGGTTTATATCGTGGAGACAGAATACGTAAATCGTCGTTTTTCAAGATTTGGACGACGCTGGCATGTTTTCTGACCCCCTATTCCCATTCCCGGCCGTTGGCTTCGGCCTAGTCTCCTTGACGATCTCCATTATAAAATGGCTTACCAAGTTGTCAAGGGAAAAATGCAAGATATCAGCCCGCTCGCCATCTCCGAAACAATCTGCATTCATCTGCTTTGATCCGCGTCAATCGGCGCTGGTGATATTCTTGCTGCTGGTCCTGATCGCAGAGACAGGGTCATAGCTAAAATATACAGGTTATGATCAACATACTTCCTCTCCTTGCCCCTTGCTCGCTGCCGGTTGCCCGCTGCCTCTTCAATACCTCCCGTACTCCTCCACCGCCTCCCGGAGCGCCCGCACGTTTTCCGCTTTGGCGTTGGCCGGGATGGAGCAGCCGGAGGAGAGGATGAAACTGCCGCTTTTTGGCATGGCGGCAAGAGGCATGGAACTTATTGCGGCAATACTGGCGCCATCCACGCAGGCCATTAGATTGTATGGATCGGGTCGTTATTCTCCAGGCACTTCAACACCTGCTTCGCCACCTTGGGATGGAGGAGCTTCCCGGAGTGGAAGGGAATGATTATCCGCTTGTCGCCTTGTTGGTAAATGCGGTGGCTGCCTTTGCTCCTCACCATTTCGAACCCCGCTTTCAGAAGCATCTTCTCCGCTTCCTTGGCGGTCATCCGCAAGAGCTTAACCAACTTTGACCTCAAGGGAAGTGTTGAAGATGTCCTTGCTGAGGAGCTTCTTGATCTCGCTCCTGGACAAGGTCTCAAGGTAAAGCTCGACGGCCTCCTTGATGTTGGCAAGGACTTCGTCGAAAGACTCGCCCTGGGTCTGGCAGCCCTCAAGCACGGGAGAGTAGGCGTAGTACCCATGCTCGTCCTTTTCAATGACCACGTTGACTTTATAATTCATAGCTTGTCTTCCTCCGCTGTTGGCGATGGGGGCAGCTTGGGCCGTTATGGCCACATCCAAACGTCTTCATATCAGCCAGTGTAATCCGTCCGCAAGCATTCTTCAAGACGGGCGGGCCTGCGTCAGTACCTCCCATACTCCTCCACCGCCTCCCTTAGCGCGCGCACGTTCTCCACCTTGGCATTTGCCGGGATGGAGCAGCCGGAGGAGAGGATGAAGCCGCCGCCCTTGCCCACTATCTCGATCAGACGACGGCAGTATGCCATTATCTCGTCCTTGCCCTTGAACGCCAACAGGTACGCCGGCACGTCGCCCATCAGGCACGTGTGGTCGCCCAGAATTTCCTTGGCCTTCACCATGTCGGTGTCGCCGTCCAGCTCCATGATGCATTTTTTCGCGGGGAAGCGCCTGAAGACGGGCAGGCTCCGGGACCAGTCGGTGTCCATGTGGAACAGCGGGGTAAGCCCGGCGTCAATCAGGGTGTGCACCATGTATTCGAGCTCCGGGTACACGAACTCCTCGAAGTGGCGGGGCGAGATCATGGAGGGCGAGCTGCGGGAGAGCCCGATGAAGACGCGCTTGCACCCGACGATCCCGGCGCCCCGGATGGCCGTGTCGGTCATGGCCTTGGCCCAGTACTTGCCCGCGGCCTTGATCTTCTCCGGCCGGTCATAGAGGTCCTCGCACATCCGCGCCATGCTCCGGCCGATGGAGAAGTATTCCAGGAGCGGACCGGGCAGGATGAACCCGCAGGCCGGCTCCGCGCCCGCGGCCGTGACCATCTTGGCGTGCTTCCTAAGCTCCCACACAAAATAGGCGAAGCGGGCAAAACCCTTGATCCCGCCCATCTCCGGGTGCAGGCGCAGGCCCACGTTGCGCAGAAAGCGGGTGAGGCCGGCGCGGAGCAGCAGGTCGTAGTCATCAGGAGAGAGCAGCTCGAACTCCTCGTACTGGTGGATCTCGTCGGCGGGCAGGTCATGGCCGGGGAGCCTGAGGCGCGCGGGCCCGCCCAGGAGCAGGACGTGGTTCGCCATCTCGGCCATGAAGGTGATGTCCCAGGGCCCGAGCTCGCGCATGGTCTTGAGCACCGCCGCAATGCGCTTGCCGCCGTCCTCGATCAGCTCCTGCTTGGTTATCCCGCAATACGTGGCCGCGAAGTGGTCGAGCAACGGGCCCACCGGGACACGGTCGGCGGAGTCGAGGGCGAGAGCCGCTGCTATGCGATCTTTTGAGGTCATGGACATTTAAGTAAAAAGGAAAAAGTAAAAAGGAAAAAATGGAAGAGAAAAGGCCAGGGTGGCGGCATTTATTTTTGCCTTTTTACTTTTTACTTTTTACTTGTTCCTTCTCTCCTTCGGAGTAAAAGAACGGATCAGACGCGGTATTGGGATCGAGCGCGGCCTTGATCTTCTGCATCCACAGATGATAGTTGCCGGAGTGGGGGCCGAGGCGGGCGTTCATGTCCTTTCCGAAGCCGGCGATGGGGATACCGAACGCCTCGTCAATGCAGGCCTGCACCGCTTCCTCGATCACGGCGGACGCGGCCTGGACCGATTCGGGCCGCTTGGTCGAGTAGAGCACGATGCCTTCGAGGTAACCCATGTGCGCGTGCTCGAAGGTCCCGCCGCAGCCCAAGTCGCCGCCGTCGTCGAGGAACACGCCTTCCTTGATGTACTTCTGCTTGCGCTCCGCGATCCAGTCCGACTGCCTGATTCCGAGGTCCCAGGTGTCGAACGTGCCCATGCTCGTAAACATGGCCTGCGACGGCCGGAAGTTGCCCTGCACGTTGTTGGCGTGCCGGAGCATGACCCAGAACAGCTCGGACAGCGCCTTGCGTCGCTGTTTCGCGCCGATGGGAAGGTTGCGGACGATGTCCTGCAGAGCAGGCACCCAGCGGAGCAGCTTGAGTGGATCGTTCACGAATTTTAATATCAGCTTCATGTTCCGGAGCGACTTGACCGAGGTGTCGAGCTGGATCGGCAGGTTAACGCCGCGCGTCTCGGCCAGGATCTCCTTGAGCGACGCCATCTTCCACTCGAACTCGCGCCGGGTGTGCCCGATCACTGCGATGATCATGTTATAGCGCGCGATCTTCTGCATCACGCCGGTCTCCCAGGCGCGCTTCAAGTCCAGGTTGTGCTCGGTCGTGCCGAGCGCGCTCATGAACGCGGGCAGGCGGAAGTCGGCATACGTGATCTCGGCTTCCCCCATCTTGTAGCCGGCGTCCGCCATGGCCTTGGCGTCCGGGAACGAGAGCATGAACAGGTCCATGTTGGACGGCAGGTCTTTGGCCAGCGTGTAATGCGGCGACGAGCCCTCCGCCTCGATCTCCGCCGGGCCGTCCCACCGGTAGAGCTTGAGCGCGGCCTTGGTGAATACCCCCAGCCCGCCGAACGCTCCCATGTACCCGCGCATGATTCCACGGAGCGACGGGCCCGGGCCGTCCGCGCAGAACCAGCCCGCGCCGGCGCCGGCGCTGCCCAGAGTAAGCACCTCGCCGGTCGGCAGCACCCACTCGGCGCCTAAGAGGTTCCTGCCGCTGTAGCTCATCACCGGGCCGTCGAGCCCGGTGCCCCACGCGGAGGTGACGGAGGCGAGCGGAGAGTGGTTGCCGCCGCACGAGACCACGTGCAGGTTCAGGCCCTGCGTCCACAAGATGGTCTGCAGGATGATGGCCTTGACGTATGGCTCGACCACCGCCACCTGGTTCTTGACGTCAATGTCAATGATCTTGTCCATGCGCTTCAGGTCCAGCACCACCACCCGGTCGCGCGACGCCGCCGCCGCCGCGCTCCAGCCGGTGGAGATGGGCTTGACCATGAGCTTCAGCCGGTTCGCCGCCCGCACCAGAGCCGCCACCTCGTCCGTGCTCGCCGGCATCACCACCGCCGCCGGACGCGGCAGCCACAGGCTCCCGTCGCGGTTCAGGATCTCCGGGTTCATGTAAAAGGAATAGGTGTCCATCATGCAGGGGTCGGCATTGACCCACTGCGGCCCGACCACGTCTTCCAGCGACCTGATTTCATCCGGCTTAAGCGTATGCATGATGCTCCGTTCCATGTCACAATCCGAGCCGCCCCGGGCCGAGCGCGCGGCCGGGGTCGAAAATGTTTTTGATTTTTTTCAGGACCGCGAGGTGGAGCGGATTTTTCTCCATCGCGATCTTCTCGGCCGCTCCGTAGGGACGGCTGAAAAATGCGCCGGCGTCCATGAGCGACGCCACCGCCTCCTGCTCCAGTGCTCTCATGCGTTCGACCTCGCCCGCATGAGCCGGGTCGAACGGGACCAGGAGCTCGACGTGGCAGGCGTGGTTCTGCACCACGGGCTGCAAATAAACCCCGGTCCGCCCGCTCTCAACTCCGCTCTTTTCGGCGAGCTCCTGGAAAATCCCGATGAAGCGCCGCGCGCGGTCGAGCGTCGTGAGAAAAAAGACGGACAGGCAGTGCCCGGAGAGCGCGTGCCGCCAGTCCCGCTCTCCGCACGGACGCGTGGCCCGGTTCAGAAGCTCTTGAGCGGTGACGTTCCCGAGCGCATCCGTGAGTTTTAAGCCATGGCGCGCCGCGATCTCCGCGATGTCCTGCAATTGGTAATCCACCCGCTCGCGCGGCCGTCGTTCGAAGCCCGCGACGTTCTGAAGGCAGACATAAGCGGGCAGTGCTACGGCATCCTTGCCTGCCATGAACATCCTTAGCGCCGCGCGGTCCATGATGAATGAGTGTTCGCCGAGCCACGGACGCTGCACGTCGTAAACAAAGGGGATGAGCTTTTCAAGGGCGTCGGCCCCGAGCAGCCGCGGTTCCTGGATGGTCGGCTTGACCTCGGCGCGGACCGTGATCCAGGTTGCGATGCCCATCGCGCCTTGCGAGCCCTGGACCACGCGCTGGAAATCGGTCTGCGACGGTCCCATCGGCGACTTCTGCGCCCCGCCCGCGGCCCGCTGCTGCTCCAGCGTCCCCGGCCCGCCGGCGGCGCCGGTGCGGAAAATGTCGCCGGTCCCGAACACGATCTCGGCGCTGGCCAGCGGGTCGGCGATGTCCCACTGCTTGTTGGGCCAGGTCGTGGGCTCGCGGTCCATGACCGCCGCCAGCACGCTCTTGCCGCTCCGCGGCGCGAGCGGCATGGACAAGGTGAGTCCGTGGGGCGCGAGCGCGGCGAGCAGCTCTCCATAAGTCACGCCCGGCTCGATCATGGCCACGCGGTTGCGCCGGTCTATGAACCCGATCTTTTTCCAACTCGACAGATCCACCAGGGCATGCGGCGCGGCGCAGGCGATGCCCCTGGTGTGCGGCGAGGCGGAGGACATGGCGACCAGGCCCGCGCCGTTGCCGTTAGCGCGGTGCACCATCTCCTTCAGCTCGGCCACGTCGCGCGGCCGCTCCACGCGCACCGGCGGCACGCGGTCCGTTAGCAGCGGATTAGTTACACTGTATTGATCGAGGAGCTTAGCGTCCGCGCTCATGGCGTTAATCCTCGAGTCCCGCAGCCTCGAATACGAGGTCAATCACGTCCGCGACCGGAAGCTTGCGGTCCAGTCCGGCCTCCGAGTTGGCGGAGGCTTCCAACCCGGCCTGCGTTTTTCGGAAATGGGCCGCGCAGTAGGCGCAGGCCGTCACCATGACCTCGGCCTTGACCGCGCAGGCCTCGCTCAGGCGGTGGATGGCGGCGGAGCGGGCGAGCTCGGGAAAAGCCGCGGGCGCGCCGCCGCCGGCGCCGCAGCAAAAGGAATACTCGCGGATGCGGTACATCTCGATGAGCTTCAGTCCCGGGATAGCTTTAAGCACGGCGCGTGGCGCGTCATAGACGCCACAGGTGCCGCGGTTCACCTGCCGCGGCGGGTCGGTATAGGTCATGACGCCGAGCGCGATTTTTTCCTCGCCCTCCCACTGAACATACGGCTCGCTCTGCCGGCCCAGGTAACAGGGATCGTGATAGGTAACCGTCATGTTCACGGGCTTTCTCATGCGCAGCCGTCCCTTCTCAATGAGGCGGGCTAGCATCTCGGTGGCGTGAATGACATCCACGCCGGGGGCGCGGGCGTACTCCGGGTACTTGCCGCGAACGGCTCCCAGGCATGAGCCGGAGGCCATGACGACGGTGCGCGCGCCGAGGCCCTCCAGCATCGCGGCGTTTTTAGAGGCCATGCGGGAGAAGATGCCGCGGTTCCCGGCCCAGTACGCTGGCAGGCCGCAGCACGGCTCGCCTTCGGAAAGCACGCCCACCTCAATCCCGGCATGGATGAGAATCCTGGCTAGGCGCCGGGCGGTGCGCGCGGCCATCATGTCGCCGTAACTGACGCAGCCGGCAAGGATGAGGGTATCGGCCTTTTCATGCGGCAGGTGTTTTACCGGCAGCTCATTACTCCAACTAACGCCCGACCGGGGCACGCCCGATTCGGGCCGGCCGATTCTTTCCAGGTCAGCGGCCATCTTCTGGAGGGCCGGGGGCGCCAGGCCGGCATCGGTGAGGTACTCGCGCAGCGCCGCGTTCACCTGCTGCCGCTCGGCGTCCATGATGAACTTGCACGCCACGTCGCAATAGCCGCAAGCGGTGCAGGCGAACGCGATCTTGGCCAGCGCCTCGTCCGCCTGGATCCGCCCGTCCAGCAGCGACAGCGCCATGATCTGCTTGCCCGAGCCGGAAAAACCGTGGAAATGATAGAGCCGCGCCGCCGGACAACAGTCGGTGAAAGACGGATGGCGCACCACCGGCAGCGGCGCCATCTTGCACAGCGAGCACCGGAAGCACTTCTCCATGTCGGAGCGCAGGGCTTTGAGTCGGGTCAGGTCCATAATTTCACAAGAGTAGCCAGTAGCCAGGGAAGAGGGGACCGGCCTTGTCTTCCCTTGCTACTGACTACTGGCTACTTGCTACTCTCTCCCTTCACTTTCACTTCCAGCGGATGATCAAATACCCGGAGCGCCTTTTGGATGTCGCCGTCGAAATTGGGCACGATGTAGTTGACGATGTTGAACGGGTATTCGTCGCCGCCCATTTTGAGGAGGTCTTCGAGGCGGTAGGCGATGCCCATGATGCCCGGGTCGTCCTCCGGCGGCTCGGCCCGGGAGAGGTCGTCCTCGTAGTAGAGCAGGGCCTTGATCGGCGACTTCTGGTCCCACTCGCCCTCGAACATGAAGGTGCCCTGTGGCCCGGTGCCGAGCGCCCAGCGGAGCGTGTTGCGGTTGGCCGCGAGCTTCTGCTCGGCTGGCCCCATCTTGCCGTCATAGACCACCGGCTCCGGGTTCAGGTTGCTGTAAAACTTGAGGCCGATGGCGTTGCGGTTGAGGTCCCAGCCCTGGCGCATGTAGGCGTCGGAGGCGATCATGTCCATTCTGAAGGGCAGGCTCAACATGCTGGGGAACTGGAAGCAGGCCGGGTAGAAGCTGCCGTTCACGATGGCGGCGGGCGACTTGAGGGAGAGGATGAGGGACAGGCGGGTCTCGGTGCGGCGGATGACGCGCACCGGGCCGGTGAGCACGCCCAGCACCTTGTGAGAGAAGTCCTCCTCGGTCCGGTCCACGGAGAAGGCGCCGCGGAGCATGGCCACCCCGGAGCGCATCTTGATCTTGTCCAGGATGTCCTGGCCGTTGCCCCCGGCGGCCTTTGTGATGATGATGTCGCTCATGAACACGTTGTTCTTGGGAAAGCGCAGGGAGTAATAGGGCGTGGTGAGCTCGTCGTGGTCCGCGAGCTCCTGGTAAGTCATGTAACGGACCGGCGAGAGCGCGGGCGGGTTTTCGTCAAAGGCTATGAGATACGCCCATCCTTTGCCGCCGGTCACGGGATCAGTAAGCGCGATCTCGTTCCATGCTTCAGGGTCTAGGCCGGAGGCGGAGGGATCGCCGCGGTCGCCCGCGTCCTTGGCCATGAACACCAGCTCGTCGTTTAAGTCGAGCTTGCCGTCGTCATGGCCGCGCGAGCCGTCGGGAGCGATCATGACGTACTCGCCGACCGGGGTCTTCTCGTCCACCTGGAAGGGGACGGGCGCGAGTTTCCCATCTTTGAAGCTCATCAGCCGCAATGCTTCGATGTCCGCGCCGTTCACGGCCTTTAAATCCTTACCGGCGATAACCACATTATCCATTACCCGGTCCAGGGTCATGGGGCCGCCATTCTCATCGGCCCGGACTAACAAGGCCGGAAGCAGGACCACCGCGGCGACTGCGGCGGCCTTCCAGAATCGCTCCAAGTTAACGTGCATGGCCATTAGTCCTCCATTTTTGCCCGTAAAAAATTTCGCTCGCGTCAGAATTTTCGTCGGATCCGGGATGCAGCGGACATCATAGCCACAGATTAGCGCACGATTCAAGCATAAGGCGCAGGCAACAAAAAAGGAGCGCGGTTTTTACGCCGCGCTCCCTTCAACATTACGTTGAGGGCGATGAAGCGGCACAGGTTACAAACCTGTGCCACCCAAGCCCCAAGTCTCAAACCTCAAACCCCAGACCTCAAACCTATTTAAGCTGCTCGCGTCCGTAGCCCAGGATGGTGCGGGCGATGATGAGCATCTGGATCTGGCCGGTGCCCTCGTAGATGTCGTTGATCTTGACGTCGCGCATCCATTTTTCGACGAGCCAGTCGGAGGAGTAGCCCAATGGCCCGAGCAGCTCGACGCATTTCTGGGTGACCAGCGTTCCGGCGCGTCCGGCCTTACACTTGGCCATGGAGGCTTCGAGGGAGTTGCGCTCGCCGGTGTCGAGCATGGACCCGGCGCGCCAGGTCAGCAGCCTCGCGGCCTCCAGGTTGGCCTCCATGTCGAGCACGGCCTTCTGCACGACCGAGAGCTGGTGCGGGCCGCGGTCATAGGGGAAGGTGTAACCCTGCTCCTCCAGCTTTTCCTTGGTGAACTCGAGGGAGGCGCGGGCCACGCCGAGCGCCATGGCGGCTACGACCGGCCGGGTGTTGTCAAAGGTCTTCATCACGCCCTTGAATCCGCCCCCCGACGCGATCTCGGGCGAGCCCAGAATGTTGTCGTAAGGGATGCGGCAGTCCTCGAACACGATGGAGGCGGTGTCGGAGGCCCGGATGCCGAGCTTCTCTTCGAGCTTGGACACCTTCATGCCCGGCGTGCCCTTCTCGACCACGAAGCTCTTGATGGCGGGCCGGCCCTTGGACCGGTCGAGCGTGGCCCACACCACCACCGCCTGGCACATCTGGCCGGCGGTGACGAAGATCTTCTCGCCGTTAAGGATCCACTCGTTGGTGGCCTTGTCCAGCACCGCGGTGCAGCGGATGCCGGACGAGTCGGAGCCGCAGCAGGGCTCGGTGATGGCCATGGCCGCGAACTTGCCCCCGAACCGCTCCTTCTGCTCCGGCGTGGCCACCGCGTTGATGGCCGCGTTGCCGAGACCGCTCCCGGGGATGGAGAGCATGACCCCGCAGTCGCCCCACGCCATCTCCTCGGCGCCCACGATCATGGTGACGCCGGCGCCGCGCGGCGCTTTTTCCTTGCCGCTGTCTTCCTTCTTCTCGCCCTCTTTCTTCTTTTTGCCGCCGCCTCCCCCGAGGGCGCCGGACATCATGCCGGCCACCGCCTTGAGCTCGGTGACCTCGCTGTGCTCGCCCTCGTAAGAGTCGTATTTCTTGGAGATGCTCCTAAACAGCCCGGCGGCCAGGCCGTGGGCCATCTTCTTCAACATCTTCGCCTGTGGCGGAAGTTCAAAATCTATCATGACGTTTCTCCTTTCAAATCTTAAACAGACCTGCGTTCACCCGATCCACTCACACCATGGCCAGGCCTTCAAGCATGGAAAAGGCCCGGCCGTTACGGAAGTACAGCTCCTGCGGATGCTCGCGGATATAGCCGTGTCCGCCCAGGATCTGGATGCCGTAGTCCACGATCTTCATGGTCTGTTCCGCCACGTAGTTCTTGGCCAGAGTGGCGTCGCGGGTGGCGTCCTGGTTCTTGTCCAGCCGCCAGGCGGCGCGCCAGGCCAAGAGCCGCATGCCGTCAATCTCCATGGCCGACTCGGCGAGCATGAAGGCGATGGTCTGACGCGAGGCGATGGGCTCGCCGAAGGCCACCCGGTCCTTGGCGTAAACCAAAGCGTACTCGTGGGAGGCCTTGGCCACGCCCACCGCGAGGCAGGCGAGCGTGGCGCGGGAGAGATTCAGGAGCCGCATGTAATTGATGCCGGCGCTCCCGCCCAGCCGCCGCGCGATCGGGACCTCGCAGTCCTTGAAGGTCACCGTGAACAGCGGCAGCGGCCGAAGCCCCATGTACATCTGGCGCGGGCTCACGGTCATCCCGGCCTGGCCCTTGTCCACGATCACCGCCTCCACCGAGCCCGGGCCCGCGCCCTTGGCCGTGGCCGCGTAAACCAGGATGTGGTTCGCCTTGTCCGCCAGCGGCACCATGCACTTCACGCCGTTCAGCACCAGCTTGTCGTCGCTGATGTCAACGGTCGTCATGAGCTCGGTCGCGTCAAACGTCACGCGCGGCTCCATCAGCGCCGCCGTGGACGGATAAAACTTCTCGCCGCAGAACTTCCCGAGCCACTCCTTCTTCTGCTCCTCCGTCCCGCACTCGAGAATAGGGACCGACATCAGGAGCGGCGAGAGCGCACCCATGGCCAGGCTCGCGTCGCCCGAGCCCAGCTCCTCCGCCATGATCACGCCGTTAATCGCCGAGCGCCCGAGCCCGTAGCCGCCGTAGCTCTCCGGGATCCCGTTCGCCGCGACCCCCAGCGCCCATACCTTGTCCAGCAGGTCGTCCGGCAGCGTGGCCTTTTCGTCGCATTGCCGCATGATCTTGTACAGCTCTTCCTGCGCGAACTTGCGGAACATGTCCTGGATCTGTTTCTGATCCTCGTCCAAACGAAACTCAACCATGGATACACCTCCTTGTCTGGTTACACCTTATAACTTGGAGCGATGACTTCCCGGAGCGGCACCCCCCATAGGACCGCTGACCGTTCGGTCTAGTCAATGAAGCATTCTAGGCATTTATCTAAAAGGATGTCAAGGGAGTCGAGGTGGGCCGGAGAATAAGGGCGAAGGAAGCGAAATGTTATCCTTGATGCTCTGCAAGTCTGCTGGTGCAGGCTCGCTCCATTAGATCTTCATGGGGACGAGAATCTTCTCTTGACCTCTTCGTGGGAAACCACGCGGCCTTCATCGGCCTCTTTCATGCCGATGGCGATTTTTTCCTCGACGTACAATTCATACATGATGTCATCCCAGGTTGCCGTGTCCGGCAACTGTTCAAGTAAAGCCTTTGCTTCTTCCTTGGCGGTGCTCATCTTTGTCTGCCTCCTTCGCGGACCACCGATCCGACACCAGCGATCCGGAGATCATGCGCCGCGGGCCCCGGATGATAATCAAGGATGCGCGGTCTGGAACACCAACTCACGCAGGTTGAGCCGGGGCGTCCGCCGCGAAAGATGCCGGATTTCAATTCCGACCACCTCGTTATCCTCGTTGAAATCAAGCACCACCCCGGACGCAGCTTCCAGAGACTCCACGATCTTAGACTCGTCCAGCCGCAGATACAAGGCGTCGGATTTTTCGTCAACAATGAGTTTCATAGCTTGTTCCTCATGGCCCGGTCAAAATATACGCTTACGACGCGGATGGGCCTGGTTTCAGGATTGATTATAACACGCAGCACCCGGTTGATACTCCAGGATGCGGCCCAGGCGATGTTCCAACTCGCTGTCATCTTCGTCCGGTTCATATCGTTCCGGACTCTCGATCACACGCTCCACCCATTCCTCCGGAATTTCTCGCTCCCGCAAGACCGTACGCGCATGTTTTGTCAACTCATATTTCAAGACGACGGTCCTTCTCCCCTTATTACCCTTACTTCGCCACCACCTCGCCCTTGATCTTCGCCCCCGCCTCGATCCTTGCGCCCGCGTAGATGACCGCGTCCTCGACCCTCGCGCCCTCCCCGATCCTCGCGCCCTTGCCCACGTACACGTTGGGCCCGAGCGTCGCGCCGGCTTGCACCAGCGCGCCCGCGTCAATCATCACCGGATGGACCATGGTGACACCCGCCTCCACCTTGGCCTCCTGGTGGATGATGACCGGCCGGTGGCGCCTGAGGTAGTGGCGGTGGATCTCGATCAGGTCCGCGACCGAGGTGAGGTGGAGGAAACGCTCGACCTTGACCGCGCGGCAGTACTCGTCGCACATGTCCATGAACAGCGTGATCGCGTCCTGCAACTCCTGCTCGCCGCGCGGCGACGGCCGCACCGCGTCGAGGCAATCGAGCAGGTCCTTCCTGAAAGTGAACAGGAACTTGCTGATGGCGTCCCAGCCGCTTGACTCGCGGCCGGGCTTTTCCCGGATCTCCTGCACCATGTTGCCGGTGAGCTTCACGCCCGCGGCCTTGTCCAGGTCCTTTTGCTCGTAGCCGGCGATGGTAATGACCGCGGGCGGGCGATGGGCCAGGTGCGCGGTGAGCAGGTTCGAGATGTGCTCGTCCGAGTACAGGTTGTCGCAGGAGGTCACGGCAAAGTCCTGGCGGATGAAGGACCGGGCCTGGAACAGCGCGTGCGCCGTGCCCTTGCGCTCCTTCTGAAACGCCAGCCGCACCGACGATCCGTTCTTCCCGAACTCCTCGGCCCACGCCTTCAACGCCTTGTCGTCCGGGCTCGCCACTACCACGAAATCGCGGCAGCCGTTCCGTAAAAACGCCTCCGCCACCCGCTCCACCACCGGCACCCCCAAGATCGGCGTCATCGCCTTCGAGTGCGCCAGCCGCAGGGCGCCAAGGCGAGTGCCCTTGCCGGCGGCGAGAATGACGATGGTGATGGGGATTTCAATCATTTCTTTTTGCTAACAGAGTTTTTGCCTGAATGATAAAATCATTAGTATCTATTTTCAGTCTCCCGTTCTTTCCGATATTTATATCATCATAAAAATTTCCGCTTCCTAACAGCCAGAATAATTTATCAACATTATAAGGCGTAACTCCGACATTTTTTGCAATTCTAACCACTGCTTTAAAAATCATATAGTCATTATCGGAAGAACATAATTCCAGTTTTGTGAAAAGTCTCTTTAACCATACGTCAGGCTTGGCAAAATTCACATAACCAAGTTCCTTTAAGAAATCACAGGCCAGAGCGAAACCGATTCCGTTGATTTCTTTACTCAGCATCATAGGAAGCGCCGGCCGGGCCGAGTCGTTTTGATCAAAGAAATCAGCAAAACGGTAAAAATCATTGGCAGAGGAAAATTGCGACAAGAAAATGGCGGATGATAATATGGTCTTACAATATTGTGGCCAACAACTCTTGGCAGTCCGGCGGATTTTTCCTTTTGGTTTTAGTACCTCAATAACCTCCTCTAATACTAGCTCCCAATCACTTTCATATTTATTTAGTACTTCGGAAGGTTGGAATCCGCAAAGAATTTGGCCTAAATTATCTACTCCACCAATTGCGCCACCAATGGTTTTAGACTTCATTTGGGCGTTTTGGGCCGAAACCAGTACCCGGCGATAAATTTCTTCTAACGAGTCAACACGAGAAGCTCTATCGGAAAAATGCAGATACTTGTCAAGGAGCTGGGGAGTGATTCCCTCTTCGGCATACGTCAAAAGGTAATCACGTGCGAAAGTATAAACTTTCCGATCTTCTTCTACTGTGGTTATCATTTTAACTTTTTTTCGTTTTCAGGCGCCTTTCGTATTCAAGATATTGGTGCCAGGCAGTTGTGTGTGAAAGGCCGGTTAACCGGCCTTGGCCCTGGTGCAGGCCCGTGCTTTAGCGCGGGTTGCCTCGACGCCGCCTCTGCTGTTTGACCCCGTTTCAACGGGGTTCTCGAAATAATGGATTTATCCATCCGGCCTCGTGCATTCAAGAGTCGCGACTAAAGTCGCTCCTACAGAGGGTGAGGGGAAGGACGTTAAAACGCCCTGCTCCGCCCTGCGCGAGCCCCGACACCCGCCATAAATGGCGGGCCTGCACTCCTCCGAAGAAAGCCCGATAAATCGGGCTGAATTACATCCACGCCCAAATGTAAAGACAACTGATATTCTATACCATTTTACCATCAATCACCACCGCCCCCTGTCTTACGATTGACGGGATGAACACGCGGCCTTGGGCGTAGCCGTATTTTTGGAGGGCTTCGCGCAGGGCCTGGGCCACGGATTCCTCCTGGCCGGGAGGGGCGAGCATGAAGACGGAGCCGCCGCCGCCGGCGCCGGTGAGCTTGGCCCCGAGCGCGCCCGCTTTGAGGCCGGCCTCGATCATGCGGTTGTTGGCCTCGCCGGCGCCGTGGGTGAAGCCGCAGCAGTGCATCATCTCGTCCACCAGGCGGTGGTTTTCGTTCATGAGCGCTCCGAAGCTCTCCAGGTCGCCCTCCAGGAGCGCGATCTTTCCCCTCCACGCGGTGTCGCCGACCTGCTTCATGATCTTGACCAGGCGCGGCCCGTTCTCGTAGTCGCCGCGGCACTGCCGGAACTCGTCGAGGTAGCGGGCGCGCATGGGCCTATGCACGTCGCCGGAGTCGTGCTTGACCCCGGTCGAGCACATGACCAGCGGGAACTCGTCCACGTAGGCGCCCAGCTTCTCGTAGGTGCAGTACGGCTCGTCCTTGATCGGGGCGTGGAAGAGCTTGCCGCGGTAATCAATGTAGGCGATGTCTCCGAAGAGCGGAACGTAGCGGTCGGCGAACCCGCAGGTGATGTTGAGCTCCTTCTCCTCCGCCCGCTGCGCCAGCTCGCCCAGCACGTAAAAGTTGTGCTTCTTCCTGTCCAGGCGGTAGAAGCGCACCAGCGCGAGCAGGGTGAGCAGCACGAGCACGGTGGACCCGCCGAGCCCGCTCTGGCGCGGGATCTCGGTCCAGAACCTCATGACCGGGAATTTATCGCCGGGCTTTGCCCGCGCTTTTTCGCGGAACTCCGGGCTGTAGGCGAGCAGCGTACGCACGGCCGCGGCCTGCAAATCGAACGCGGAGCCGTAGGCCAGAGCGGTGAGGTCCTGACCCTCAAGCGCCGCGATTTCCTCGTGGCTCTTCTCCTCCGCGGTGAGGACCAGCTTAAGCGCGTCGGCCTCCGCGACCTCCACCCCTCCCCACAAATTAATGGCGGCGGAGATGGTCTGGTGCGCGCCCTCGTTGGCGTCCGACGGATTGCCCAGCACGTTGATCCGGCCCGGCAGCTTGATCTCGAACATAATGGGTCTCCCTGAGAACATCCTACAAAAATTCGGGGGCGTGGACAAAAATGGATGTTTTTTAACCGCGGAGACGCAGAGAACGCAGAGATAAATTATTTGAAAAATCTCCGCGTTCTCTGCGTCTCCGCGGTTAAAAAAATCTTGAAGCCGGTCATATGCCCCAGATAGTGAAGTTGACGGGTTCCGGGATGAGACGCATGGCGATGGTGCCGTAGATGGCGAAGAAGAAGAGGATGGCGATTTCGAGGGCCATGAGGATGGCGTAGAAATAGACGGCGGCCCTGGCGGGCCCCCATTTTTTTTCCATGGCGGGCAGGCGCTCGAACATGAGGGCGAAGAGAAATATGAGCAGGAACCAGCCGATGAAGTTGGAGAGCGGTATGGAAAAGATGTTGATGGCGTCGGGGCTGACCCAGACCCATGACTTGAAGGTGGCGCTGGTCTGGACCGGGTCGAGCCAGAGGTCGAGGTTCACGGCGAGCAGTCCGCCCAGCCCGGCGCGCCAGAGCACCCAGGCGCGGGGCAACAGGATATTGGCCACGTACACGCAGGAATAGGCCACGAAGAACCAGCCCAGGCAGGCCATCACCGGGGTCTCGAGGAACCAGAAAAAGCCGCGCGTGAAATAATAGGTGCCCTGCATGGAGGCCGATCCCGGGCCCATGACCGCGGTCTGCGCCGTCGGCCCGCCGAGCGCGGCCTGGATCTCGGCGTGGTAGCGGCCGAGCAGGATCCACATGCTCTCCTCCACCCCGGTGAACACGAACGAGCCGCCCAGAAAGATCATGGCGCGGTAGAGGCCGATGCGCTTCCAGGCGTGGCGGAAACAGAGCCAGGCCAAGCCGATGGGGATGAGGTCGAGGATGAACATGGTGGGAAGATCGGAATACGGCACGCCCTCATTCGAGGGCACGTCGAGGACGTGGGGATAGCCTAAGTGGAGTACGGTGAAGAAAAGGGTGGAGACGATCAGGAAGACGGCAATGGTCCAGATCGTGATTGATTCCTGTCTTTGGCTTGTGGGTTCCTGGTTCATTTTTTATTTCCGGCCCGGAAGCATGGGGCGTGCAGTGCAGTGCTTGACATAATCGCAGTTATATGGCCCGCCCGTCAACTCGATCACTTCTCCGGCGCCCTGGGCCTTGATAATGAGGTGCGGATCGGCTTTAAGGAGCCAGAAGCGGTTTTCAGGCACGATGTAGCCCAGCACGCCGGCGAGCGACATTTCCAGGACGTAGCAGTCAAAGGTCCCGGCGGGAACGGTGACGCGCTCTTCGCCGCGGGGGATGATGTTGACGGCGAAGACGCGGGGCCGGGTGAATACGGGGTTGGGGTCGGCCACCAGCACGTTGATGGGGGCGATCGAGTCCTGCTCGGAGAAAGGATAGCCCTTGAGCAGGAAGGCAAAGGACTCGGGGTCATGCACGCCGGCCGGGACCTCGATGACCTCGTCGTAAGGATCGGGCAGGTTCCGGCGCAGCGCGTGCACGAAGTTGCCTTGATAGGACCGCCGGATCAGGCTGGAGCCGTCGTTCCAGGTTTCCGACATGAAGATGGGGGTGAGGTCGGAGGCGCGCATGGTGATACGCCGCACGCGGTCAGGATAGACGCTGATGGACTGGTACGCGGTCCCGCCATCCACCGCGAGCTCCTCCGCGTATACTGAATAAGTCTCGGTCTGGCCGCTCGCGTAGGTGCGGCGATACACGACCTCGATGCCGCAGTCCGGGCCGCGTACCTGCATCTTGACCTCGCGGCGGCCGAGCGCCCAAAGCTCGGCCGGGACGGCGGCGGCGAGCAGGACCAGGGCCAGGGTTCTTATGATTCGGCTTCTGAATAACATTTTTTCACTCTTGTCCAAAATAGGCCGTAAGAAAACCGCCAAGATGCCAAGAGCGCCAAGGATCGCCAAGTAAATCATGATGTGTCTTCGCGGCCCGGCAAAGAACAGCTCCGGAGCGTTGGCCCCAACCGGCTTGGCGGACCGGCCGACGGGAGCGCCAAGCAAAAAACATTCGCACTCAAGCCCTCTTAAAATCGTGTTTAAAAATAATCCTTGGCGCTCTTGGCGTCTTGGCGGTTCTCCGGTCCGTTTATTTTGGACAGCACTGACATTTTTTATAATTTCGCATTTGCGCCATCGGTTTGTCAAGGGGGGAATATAAAATCGCTTAACGCGCCGCCGGAACCGGGGCGGCCCCAATGCCGGATCCGATTGACAGCCCGCGCGAGCCGCCCTAGAATTAATGCGGCGGCCAATGAAAAAAAAATTTCTTAACCTCGCCTCGCGCCCTTTTTTCGCGCCGCTCAGCCTGGCGCTGATCGCGGCGGCGCTGTTCCTGGAATTTCTCTTCCGGCAAGAGTCATATCTGCCCGTTGCAAAAGAATCCGAGCTGCTGAACCAGTGGTATCCGTACCTTACTTTCTGGACGGCACAGCTCAAGTCCGGCGAGTTCCCGATGTGGTCGCACAACCTGATGGCCGGGTTCCCGCTCTACTGTTTCCCGCACGCCGGCTTTTTTTACCCGCCGTTCCTGCTTTTTCTCGCCATGGGTTTTAGCCGGGCCTTCACCCTGTCCGCGCTCCTGCACATCATTTGCCGCATGGTCCTGACCTACGGGCTGCTCCGGGAGTGCTCCCGCTCCCGATTCGCCTCCTGGCTGACGGCGGCGGCCTTCGGCCTTTCCGGTTCTTCCATTATCGGGCCGCAATATCTGCAGGGCTTTGACACGCTCACCTGGATGCCGGGAGTTTTATGGTTCGCGATCCGGCTTGGCCGCCACGCCCGCTTCCATGATTTCCTCGCGCTGGCCGGCCTCACCGCCCTTGGGTACCTGGGCGGCGATCTGGAGATTCTGCTCTATTCCTTGATCCTGTTCCTGGCCTTCATCTGGTTCGTGGAAAAGGCCGCTTTGACCAGGCTCGCTATCGTGGCCCTTGCCCCGGCGGCCGGCGTATTGATTTGCGCCGCGCCCTTCCTGGCGACCCTGAGCTACCTGGCCCAGTCATCGCGGGGGACGGCCGGCTCTAGTCCCGCCGCCACCTCCTGGGAACAGATTGGCGTGTTCATGCCCTTGCTGGTCCGATTCAGGCCCAACTCCGGTGAGCCGATTTTAAGCTATTTCGGGTTTCTGCTACCGCTGGGTTTTTTCGCTCTATGGCATGACCGCCAGAGCCGTCCTCTGCTCCGCTTCACGCTGATCGCCATCCTGATCTCGATGATTTATCTCGTCAACGTCCAGCCGTTCAGCCTGCTTTTCAATGTCCTGCCCGTGCTCCACTACAGCGCGGCGGAGATGCGCTCGCGGCTGATCTATCCCTTGATGGTACTTTTCATGGTCGCCGCTTCGGGCGGCTTCGACCTCCTCATGCGGGGCGTGGACATCAAATCCCTGCGGCCGGCCCGGGCCTTTGCCGCCCTCTTTATCATCTTTGAAGCCGCCTGGATAGCGCTCGGCATCATCACCCAAAAAAAACTCTCCCCTTTGGGGGCCTCTCTCGCCATCCTCCTGATCTTCCTTCTCGGCCTTTATGCACTGAAGAAGTTGAGAGGCCACAACCGGGGCGTCATCCGCATCAGCTCTTCCGCCCTGATCGCGGTCCTGGTCCTCGACCTCTTGTCCTTCGCCATCCTGGCCATGCCCCGCACCCCGCCGTCCGTTCTCGGCCGGCCGGAGGTTGATCCGGCCCTGACCCGCGCAAAACCTACCGAGCGGCTCCACCTCCTCTCCCTCTTCCTTGACCTCGACTCCGGCCTCTGGCGCTTCTACCGGCTCGACCAGGGGCCGGGGTTCGTCTTCGGACACATCCGGAACGGACTGCTCCGCTACGACCGTCTTTTGGACGTCCTCGCCCCCGACTACCATATCACATCCAATTACAAGACCATCCGCGTCGAGACCCAGCCGCTGCTCGATTTCCTGGCCGTCAAGTACGTTGTCTCCAACATGGCCCCGATCATGCTCATGGACGATCTGCCGCTCGACCTCCCTTTCCTGCCCTCGCAATACCAGAGCCATGGACATTACCTGGGAGAACGGCCGCCCCTGACCGGGCGCGGGTATGCCATGGGACCCGGCTCGGAATGGACCGTGTCCACCATGCTGCTCCCGGGAGATGAGTTGGACATGACCGTGGCGCCGGCCCTCTCCTCCCGATGCGTCAGAATCCGCCTGACCTCTCCGGCCAAGGAACGGCAAGCTTCGCGCCTGGCGGCGGAACTCACCCCGGACCCCGAATGGGCAACGCCCGCGCCTCTTGCCGTGGAGTCGCCGGAGGAATATGAATTATCGCTGAGGACCTCGGCCGGTTGCCCCCAAGACCTGGAATTCATCGCCCCCCGCATCCGGAACCCGCGCCGGCCATACCAGCTTATGAGGACCAGCTATGGCCAACTCTACAGGAACCGCGACGCCCTGGACCATTATGGCCTCTACACCGGCGTGGCAAAGGTGGAGGACAGAGATGGGCCGGCCTATCTTTTCGACCCGGCGCGCTTCGAGCCGAGGACGCGGCTCGCGCTCGATCCCGCGTCACTGGACCCCCGCATCCCGCCCGATCAGCCGGCGCGCACCCGCGTCCCGGATGAGGTCAAGGTCATGGAATACTTGGACAACCGGGTGGTCCTCACGGCCCAGGCGCCCGCTCCATGTTACCTCTCCATCGCGGAAAGCTATTACCCCGGATGGAGGGCCTGGGTGGATGGAAAGGAGACGAGGATAATACGGGCCAACTACGCCTTTCAGGCCGTGGCCCTGCCCGGAGCAGGGCCCCACCGGATTACGCTCCGGTTCGCGCCCGCTGAATTCAGGATCGGGCTGTGGGTGTCGCTGGCTTCAATAATGGCTGCCCTGCTTGCGGCCTCCCCGAGAGCCGCGGATCGGAAAATGGGTAGAGCAAAAGCCGCGGATGCGGCGGCGGGTCCCGATCCGCGGCCCGCTAACCGTTGAAATAACACTTGATCTTTAAGGGGATACAAAAAAATGAAAAAAACCTGATTTTTTACTTGACTTCCAAATAACGTTTGATATATTAGACCACCGGGCAAGGGGCCCTATCTCAAATTATCCTGAAACCAAGGAGGAAAGAACAATGGCAAAAGTAACACCGGACATGAGCGACGCGCAGGTAATCGAGGTGCTGAAAACGGTCGGAGCGGGGAACCAGGCGGCGCTACGCGAGGCCATGAAGGACGCGAGTCCCCGGCAGGCCTTCGTGGTGGCGATCCCGTGGGGCATCAAGGCGCAGCCGGACGTGGCGGCGACGCTCGCGGGCATCGAAGGCTCGGTGCTATGGGTGGTCGAGGGCGAGGGCGGCGGCAAATTCGCGCTGTGCTTATCCGGCGGCAAGATTGACGTCACGGAAGGCGACAAGCCGGACGCCACCGCGACCGTGACCCTCGACGTCGGGACCTGGAAGGAGCTGGCCTCCGGCGAGTCCAACCCCCAGGCCGCGTTCATGTCCGGCAAGATCCAGATCGCCGGCGACCTCTCCCTGATCATGCAGATCCAGGGCGCGCTGCCCATGGGGTGAGGAGGCGCGGGAAAGACTTGAGGCGTGAGGCGTGAGGCTTGAGGAAGAGCTCTTCAAACTCTGATTATCAAGTCTTCCGCCTCGACCCCCGTTGCTCGATTCTCGATCCTGTTTGTCAAGTGGAGGCTCCGCGGGGGCGTGGAATGCCGCGCCCCCGCGGCTCTGGCCGTTCGCGGGGGTAATACTTGCAGGCGGCGCCCGCAAGGCGCGGGGAGGAGTGTCATGTTTCAATTGACCGAGCCTCAGAAGATGATCCAGCAGATGATGCGGATGTACGTCACCAAGGAAATCCAGCCGCACGTCGAGGCCATGGAAGACGGCAAGATGTCCTGGGTGGACCTTGGCCGCAAGATGTATAAAACCATGGGCGGCGAGGCCATGATCAAGCCCGCGCTGGAAAAGCTCGCCAAGAAGCGGGAGGAAGGCGGGGAAAGCCAGACCGACCTGACCAAGCTCATGGCCGGCGACGAAGGCGACGACATGGGCGGCATGGGCGGCGACCCCATGATCATGTTCATCATGGTGAAGGAGCTAAGCCGCGTAAGCCCGGGCCTGGCCATGAGCTTCGGCGTGTCCGCCGGACTGGCCGGAGGCGCCGTGGTGGGCAAGGGCACCGCCCGGCAGATCCGCGAGTACGGCATCCCGCTCATGACCCTCCAGAAAATCGGCGCCTGGTGCCTCACCGAGCCCGGCGCCGGCTCCGACGCCTTCGGCTCCATGAAAAGCAAGGCCAAGCCCGACGGCAGCGGCGGCTATATCATCAACGGCACCAAGACCTTCATCACCAATGGGCCGGTGGCGGATTTCTTCGTGGTCTACGCCAAGCTGGAGCTGGGCTCCGAGACGCCGGTGCACACCTTCATCCTGGAGCGCGGCATGAAGGGCCTGTCCACCGGAACGCCCTTCCATAAGATGGGGATGAAGGACTCGCCGACCTCCGAGGTTTTCATGGAGGACGTCAAGCTCGAAAAGAAACACCTCCTGGGCGAGTCCGAGTCCAAGGGCGGACGCCAGGCCACCAAGGAGAGCCTCGGCAACGAGCGCTCCGGCGTGCCCGCCATGTGCTGGGGCATCATCGAGCGCTGCTACGAGGAGAGCGTGAAGTACGCCAAGGAGCGGGTCCAGTTCGGCAAGCCCATCGCCGAGTTCCAGGCCACCCAGCTCAAGATCTACCGCATGTACATGCACCTCAAAAACATCGAGAACATGGTCATCCGCATGGCCTGGATGCAGAAGAAGGGCATCCGCGACGCGAGCTACGTCAACGGCTGCAAGGCCTACTCCTCCCAGGCCGCCGTCGAGGTCGCCAACGAGGCGCTCCAGATCTTCGGCGGCTACGGATACATGCGCGAGTACCCCATCGAAAAAATGTACCGCGACGCGAAGCTCTTAGAACTCGGCGCCGGCACCACCGACATCAACATGCTCACCTGCGCCAGGAGCGAGCTCGGGCTGCTCAAGTAGGGAAACATGGGCAAAGTTAAACACAAATGAACACGGATGAAAGAGGATGAACACGGATTTATAAACAAATTTCTTATCCGTGTTTATCTGTTTCATCTGTGTTCATCTGTGTTACTCTTCATCAAACTCTAACGACAAGAAAAACTAAAAGGGGGATCACATGGCGAAACAGACAATAGAATGCGTGGTCGTTGACGCGACGCGGTCCGCGATCGGCAAGTCGGGCTGGAAGGGCATGGAGAAGAACGGCCAGCTCTGCCAGGCCTCGGCCCAGGACCTCCTGGCCAATACCCTGCGCGGCCTCATTGACCGCGTCAAGGCCAAGGCGCCCAAGTTCGACGAGAACGACATCGAAAACGTGATGGTCGGGTGTCTCTCCCAGATCGGCGATCAGGGCCTCAACATCGCTCGGATCGCGTCGCTTTTGGCGGGCATTCCCAAAACTGCCGCCGGCGCCACCGTGAACCAGTATTGCAATGCGGGGCTCAAGGCCATCAACATCGCCGCCCACGAGATCATGCTCGGCGAGGGCGACGTGATGGTCTGCGGCGGCGTCGAGATCATGTCGCATTACGGCATGGGCGCGGACGCCAAGGTCGCCATGGACGCCAAGTACCCGGTGCGCATGTCCTCCCGCCTCATGGAGACCAAGATGATGGTGCCGCAGGGCCAGTGCGCCGAGATGATCTCCAAGGACCAGAAGCACACCCGCGAGGACCTCGACCGCTTCGGCGCCTGGTCCATGAAAAAGGCCGTCGAGGCCGAGCGCAAAGGCTGGTTCGACAACATCATTCCTTTCGAGTTCAAGTGGCAGGGCGAGACCAAAAAGGTGGTGAAGGATGAGGTGCTTCGTCCCAAGGCCGCCGACGACCCCGAAGGCTTTATGAAGGACATCGCCAAGCTGCCCACCCCCTTCCAGAAGGACGGCATGGTCACCGCCGGCAATTCCTCCCAGATCGTGGATGGCTGTGCCGCCGTCATGCTGATGAGCGCGAAAAAAGCCGAGCAGCTCGGACTCGAGCCGCTGTGCCGCATCGTGTCCTGCGCCGTTTGCGGCGGCGAGCCGGTCCCCATGCTCCTGGCCCCCATCCCCGCCGCCCAGAAGGCCCTGGCCCGCGCCGGCAAGAAGATCGGCGACATGGACGTGATCGAGCCGAATGAGGCCTTTGTCTCCCCGCTCCTCCAGTTCGCCGACGAGCTCGGCTACGACCGCATGGATCCGCGCATCAACCCTACCGGCGGGGCCGTCGCCCTGGGCCATCCCATCGGCGCCTCCGGCGTCATCTACTTCGGCGAAATGTGCCGCCACTTGAAACGCATCAACGGCCGCGCCGGACTCCAGATGATCTGCGGCGGCGGCGGCGTCGGAATCGCGGCGGTGGTGGAAAAGGTGTAACGAGGTAAAGAGAAATTAGGTTCGCACAGAGGCACGGAGATCACAGAGAAATATTATTAATATTAATATATATCTCTGTGTACTCTGTGCCTCTGTGCAAGAAAAAAACTCTCTGGAGGATGAAATGATCGAAGGACTCGCCCATATCGGAGTAGCCGTGAAGAACATTGATGAAGGCATCCAGTTCTTCCAGGAAAAGTTCGGCGCCACGCTGGACACCTCGAAGGCCAAGGACGGCAAGATGAACTTCGGGCTCCACATCTCCGCCATCGTCAAGGTCGGGCCCATCACCTTCGAGCTGATGCAGCCCACCAAGGAAGGCATGGGGCCGGTCGGAAAGTTCGTGGCCGAGCGCGGAGAGGGACTCCACCACATCTCCCTCAAGGTGGACGACTTCAAGTCGTCAAAGGCCGACTTCGAGCAGAAGGGCCTCGAAATCAAGGGCGAGATGGGAGGCGTCATGGCCTTCATCCACCCCAAGTCATGCAAAGGCGTGCTCGTCGAGTTCACCCAGATCGTCTAGCGGACAAAAACGCCGAAGCTTCGCCAATTTCTTCGGCGCAATAATTAAGCGCAAAGGCGCAAAGAACGCAAAGGACAAGAAAAGAATATTTTCTATTTCTTTGCGCTCTTTGCGCCTTTGCGCTTGAATCAATCTCTTTTTTATCGTTCCCGCACTAGCCGTTACGGCTTAGCCCACAGCTCCACGTACTTGTTCTCCGGCGCTTTGAGCACGCCGTCCATGCCGTGGTCGCCTTTGAGGTACAGGTTGAAAAAAGCGGCGGAGTAGTCCTTGTAGGCCTGGGCCTTTTCGTCGAAGTGCGAGCGGAACCCGGGCAGCACCAGCTTGACGAGAGGGCTTGCGGCCATCGTCTGGTCGGCGATGGCCATGTGGTCGGTATCCTTGAGCCGGATCGCGTACTTGGGCGGCGGCGCGTTGTCGTAAAGCGTCTGGATCGGCGCCCACGGCACCTCCATCTTCTGGTTGTCGCCTGCGATGATCATCATCGGGATCTTGATCGCCTTGGCGGCCTCATCCAGGTTCGGGAAGAAGACGGCCGGCCCGAGCGGAAGCATGGCCTTCACCCGCTCGTCGCGCGACGAGAAGGGGTCGGCGTTGCGCACGTAATCCATGCAGCACGGGTTGATGGCGTGGTTCAAGCTGATGTTGGTGGTGTCGCACTCGCCGGGCTTGAGCTCCACTCCCTTGCACTCGAACGGCACGCCGCCGATCATGAGCGTGGTATAGCCGCCCAGCGAATGCCCGGTGGCCCCGATCCGGTCCGGGTCCATGAGGCCATGGAGCGGCGACGCCGCGTCCTGGTTCCAGGTGAGCGCCGCGTCAATCGTGGCCTTGGCCTCCGCCGGACGGTACGAAAAATCAAAGTTCTCTCCCGCGAGCTTGTCCCCGAACAGCGAAAACACGGTCTTGCTGAGGTCGCCCCCGCCCTTGACCGCGCCCCACGCGATCTGCCCGAAGGTAATGTCCGGCGGACCCTCGATGTGGCACATGGCCGAGTCCTTGTGGTCCGGCGCAACCACCACGTAGCCGTAGCTCGCCAGGTTCTCCGTGTAAAACACCGACTGGCACCCGCAACCGCCCAGGCCGTGAGAGAAGAGGATCAGCGGGTACGGAGCGCCATCCCGCAAAGTCTTCGCGTCCAGCACCGCCGAGCCCTCCATCACGTCCTCGTACTTATAAGGCGTCTCCCCGGCCGCCGGCTGGGCCGGATACCACACCAGCACCGGCGCGGTGCGGTCGCCGAGCTGCGCATGCATGACCATCACGCCCACCGCGTTCGGCCCGTCCGGAGTGACCGTCTTCACCGTCTTGGCCTCTCCCACGCCGGCCACCATCATTATCACCGCCGCCAGCGCCGCCATCCTCTTCACCTTAGCCATCTCTCTCCTCCTTCCCATCCATCACCCCGCCACCCACTGAAGCGAAAAAAGGGGGAGCGGGTGCCCTCACCCGCGTCTCTCCCACCCTCACTAAAAAAATATTTCCCACTTCACCCGCTTCCCGCCCGCCGTAAAGCTCAGCTTTACCACCTCTCCTTCTTGCTCCACCCCGGCCCCCGCTCCGTCCACCCGCGCGGATGCCACAGTGTAATTCCCGGGAGCGAAAAAGTAAAGATGATAATTAAACCCGGGCACCGCGTCCTGCTCGCCCGCCAGCGCCCCCTTTTCCTCGTCCCACTTGATGCTCCTGATCTCCACCCCGCCCTGGCTCAGGTGCCGGTTGTAGGACAGGAACCACGGATGGCCCGGCAGCCGCCGCACCGCCAGCACGCGCGCCGTGCGCGGAGCGAGCTCGAGGCCGATGCTCCCGGAAAACACACCGAGAAATTTTTCGTTCCAGAAATCGAACACCAGGTATTGCGCGGACGGGTCGAGCCCGAGTGTTGCGAGGTCGGCGCCGATCGTCCGCGCGCTCTCCGGGATGTGTTCCCTGCCCGCCCAGTTCTCGCCCCAGTTGAACAGGCCCACCACGTCCCAGCTCTCGAAGTCCGTCTTCACTTTGAGGTCCCACACCTCCGGCGTCTCCTTCTCGAACAGGTCCAGGGGCCGCGCCGTGGCCTGGTAAACCGGGAGCAGCCGGTCCACCACGTCAACCTCCTGGTCCGTCATGTCCCGAAGCTTGTCGCCTAGCTTCACGATCCCGCCGGTGAGGCCAGTGAGGCTCGCGAAGCACAGCGACTCATCGAACGTGAGCGGCGCGCTCCCCCACTCCGGCCAGCGGTCGTTGTTGAAAAAGATCAGGTCCGGGTGGTTCACCCACACCCCGTAATTCAGCCAATACCGCCGCGCCACCGTCCGAGCAGTGGGCACGAGACCCTGCGCGAATGTCAGCTTCCTCCATGAAAACATACCGCGCCCGTTGCTCCACGCCGGCATGTTGTCCAGCGTGATCCGCTGGCCGTCAACCAGCCCGTAGTTGAAGCCGGTAAGCCCGATCCCCAGCACGAACGTGTCCGGCCCAGCCTCCTCCTTGATGATCCGCATCCCCTCCCGGTACACCTCCGGCACGGTCCGCTCCGGGCCCGGCAGCCGGCTGTAGTACAGGACGTAGTAAGCGAAATCCACCTTGATCCACTGGTATCCCCACTCATGGACATATTTCCGGACGACCCGTCTCAAGTGCTCTTGCGCTTCCGGACGGGTCAGGTCGAGCACCCGCATGTCCTTCTCGATCATGAGCCGCGGGATCGCGCCGCGCCGCGGCAGGAACCACTCCGGGTGCTCCTTGAAGGTTGCGGACCGGACATCCGCGCAAAACGGCGCGATCCAGAGGCCGGGGATCATGCCCTGGTCCCGGATGCGGTCGGCCATCCATTTCATCCCGTGCGGGAACTTGGCCGGGTCCGCGTCCCAGTCGCCCCAGAACGGGCTGTACCCGTCGTCAATCTGGAAGTACTTCATGCCGAACGGCAAAAAGCGCGCGACCGCGAAATCCAGGTTCTTTAAGATGATCTCCTCGTTGATCTCGTGGTAATACTCGCCCCACGAGTTCCAGCCGGCGGGAACGTCGCCGGGCCATGGCCTCACCCCGAGCCATTGCCCGAGAGCGCGCCCGTAATCTTCCAGCGCCGTGAACGGCGACTCCGCGAAAAAGTCCAGGTACAGCGGCGCCGACTCGAACGCCCGGTCCGCAGCCAGCGGCGGCCGGTACGACCAGCTCGCGCCGTAGTCCGAAAATCCTCGCCGCGACCCGTCACGGCCCGACCGCGCCCGCTCAAAGCCCGCGCGCACCAGGCCGACTTCCTCGCCGCTTAAAAAACCCGCCAGCGCGCTATGCCCGGTCGGAGCGTCGAAGATGATGGAACTGAAGTCGGAGACCGATTTCCCGCTCCCCAGCCATGACGGCGCCGGCGGCCGGTCACCCGCGCTGAACATGTTCACCATCACGTCCAGATAAAGGTTGGACCCGTTCTCCAGAATTTTGTCATTCGCCGGATCGTCTCCCAGGAACAGCCCGCCGCCCGGGCCGCGCACGTGCATCGGCTCCAGCGACTTCACCCGCCAGCGCCGCAATGCGGAAGCGATGTCGCCGAGAATTACTCTGACCGTGAAAAAGCGCCGGGAAGGATACACGCGAAAAATCGTGGCCAGCGAAGGCCCGTCCCGCCGCGTGCACTTCACCTCTATCTCCTCAGCATTGCCCAGTTGGTCGCGCACTTCGCGCCGGCTCCAATCCCTCTTCGCCGCCCTCTCCGAGCTGATCACCCGCTCCGGCCGGCCCACCGCCGCCGGCACCAGCACCGCCCGCGCGGCCGCGTCCCGGACCACCACCTGCCCGCTGTGGTCGAACACGCTGTAACTTCCCCGCGTGAGAGAGTAATGGATGGCGAAGAATTCCGTGGACACCTTCACCACCCCGCCCTCTTCCCTGACCTCGGACGCTGACGCGGAAAAGCCCAGGATAAAAATTGCCGGCAAGAAAAGTCCAGCGAGAAAACTTCTTCCCTTCAATTTCCGTCCCCTTGAGATGCCGTCATTGCTTAGCGGGTTCATCAAGCCCCGAGCCTCACGCCTCACGCCGGGCCGGGAACGCGGCCCGGTACACCGGCGCCAGCAAGGGCAGGCCCGAGAAGACACGCGTCAGGAAGAAGAGCGCGGACCAGATCAGGCTGTACGCCAGCACCTGCTCCTCCGTGGCGTAACCCTTGAGCAGGAAATGCGCCACGAGCTGCGGCCCGCCGAAACCGCCCGCGGAGACCGGCCAGTACGCCACGTTCACCATCACCGGCACCGCCGCGAACATCAAGGCCGCCGGCGCCGCGATCCCCAGCGCCTTCAGCATCACGATGTTCGCGACCACGCTGATCAGGTTGTTGCTGAACCGATACAGGAAGACCTCGCCGTAATTCGCGATGGTCGCCTGCTTGAAGGCGGTCAGCACCGACGCATCGCGCCAGCGCGGCCACCGGTCCCGAAGCCCCGTGCGCCAGAACGCGAGCCAGAGCGGGACCACCGCCCAGGCAAGGATGATGAGACCCTGGAACACTGACCAGTATTGCACGCCGATCCACGGCACTGACGCCCGGATGCGGTTCTGCTCCGGCAGCAAGAACGCGCAAAAAGAAAGGAGCGCAACAAGCGTCACTGTCTCGTTGAAGTACACGAACCCGGCCGAGCTGGATACCTCAAGCACCGGCGTCTTCTTGACCCGGAACATGTACAGCACGCTCATGATCTCGGTAAGCGCGCCGTTCACGGCCTGCACCGTGTATGACGCGAAGCGCAGCCGCGCGGTCTCGCCCAAGCTGATCTCCACGTTGAACCAGTTGTAGGAGCGGTAGAAAGAAAGCACGTCGGTCAGGTAATACACGGCGCAGTAGGTGAGGAACGCCGCCACGATCCACGACGCGCGCGCCCCCGCCAGCGCCTCGCCCACCTTCCGGAAATCCACCTTGTACAACATGAACGCCAAGATCCCCGCCGCGAACAGCCACGGCGCAACCTGCCGCGCGAGCGACGGCTTCTTCGGCGCCCCGGCCTGCTCGTTACCAACTTCCATGCATTCCTCCTCCGCGTGAACTCATGGGATTGCCTTGCAGCATAATGAAGGAAATAGTATCGCACACAGGCACAGAGAACACGGAGATTATTTTTATTTCTTTTTATCCTCTGTGTTCTCTGTGCCTCGGTGCGATACTATTCTCTCTAACACCTTGGCGTTTCACGGCTGCCGCAACGTCTCCCGCGCGATCACCATGCGCTGCACCTCGCTGGTGCCCTCGTAAATCGTGGTGACCCGCGCGTCGCGGTAGATGCGCTCGATCTCGTACTCCGTGGTGTATCCGTATCCGCCGTGGACCTGCAGCGCTTTATAGGCCGCGCGGTTCAGGGCCTCGGACGCGAAGAACTTGGCCATCGAGGCCTCGCGGGCGAACGGCGCGCCCTGCTCCTTGAGCGCCGCCGCGGAGAGCGTGAGCAGGCGGGCGGCTTCGAGGTCCGTGGCGATCTCCGCGATCATCCACTGGATCGCCTGGTGGCCGGCGAGCGGCTTGTTGAACTGCCGCCGCTCGTTGGCATAGCTCACCGCCAGGTCGAGGCACGACTTCATCATGCCGGTGGCCTGCGCCGCGATCCCGATCCGGCCGGAGAAAAGCGCCTCGGTCACCACCCGGATCCCGTCGCCCTCCCGGCCGATCCGGTTGTCCTCCGGAACCTCGCAGTCCTCGAAAATCAGCTCCACCGTGCTCGAG
This sequence comes from bacterium, assembly GCA_035527835.1. Taxonomy (GTDB): domain Bacteria; phylum RBG-13-61-14; class RBG-13-61-14; order RBG-13-61-14; family DATKZS01; genus DATKZS01. Next base: position 36,279 of record DATKZS010000140.1, on the reverse strand, counting down.
GCGCGCAGGCCCATCTTGTGCGTCTCCGGACCGATGGTCAGACCCGCCGCCCCCGCCTCCACGCAGAACGCCGTGAGCCCGCGGCCCCCACCATCGCCCGTGCGCGCCAGCACCATGATGACGCCGGCATGACCGCCGTTCGTGATGAACACCTTGCGACCGTCCAGGAAATATCGCGCACCTTTCTTACGCGCCTTGCAACTGACCTCCGCCAGGTTCGAGCCCGCGCCCGGCTCCGTGAGCGCGAACGCGCCCAGCACCTTGCCCGACGCCAGCGGCGTCAAGAGCCGCCTCTTCTGCTCCTCCGTGCCGAAGCGCAAGAGCGGCTCGCAGGCCAGGTTGGTCACGCTCATGGTCACCGCGGTCGAAGCGCACGCCGCCGCGATCTCCATCATGGCGAGCACATACGCCACCGCGCCGACCTCCGCCCCGCCGTACTCGGCCGGAACCATCATCCCGAGCAGCCCGAGCCCGGCCATCTTGCCTATCAGCTCTTTCGGGAACGCCGCCTCCCGGTCGCGCTTCCCCGCGCCCGGCGCGACCTCCTTTTGGGCGAACTGCTCCACCATCATCCGGATCATTTCCTGCTCATGCGTGATCGGAAAATACATGGTCCACCTCACGGCGTGTAAATCACAACCACCAGCACCGCCGGCTCCCGGCCCGGGTTCTTGAGCACGTGCCGTATCCCGGAATCAAAATGCTCGCTCCCGCCAGGCCCCAGCGACGTGGTCTTCCTGCCCACCGTGATCTTGAGCTTGCCCGACAGCACGTAAATGAATTCCTCGCCCTCGTGCCGATAGCCGAGCTTGGGATGTTCCTTCTCCGGGTCAATGGTCACGCGGAAGGCCATCAGGTGCTTATCATGCTCTTCCGGAGTGAGCGTCTCATAGGCATAGTCCGTGGTCCGCCGCGCCCGCGCCTGCCGCCGCCGGTGCGGCGATGCCTTCGCCGGCTCCGCGCCCATGAACGCGGAAGGCTCCACCGCCAGCGAACGCGCCAGCGTGATAATCTCCGCCACCGGCGGCAGCATCCGGTTCGCCTCCAGGTCCGCAAGATGCGACGCCTTCATCCCCACCTGCGCCGCCAGGTCCTCGATGGACTGCCCCTCCTTCTCCCGAAGCCTTTTCAGCCTCGCCCCGAAACTCTCATCCCTCTTTTTCTTTCCCATTCCTTGCCTCCATCCGCCATTTCATTAATCCCACGAAAAGCCAACAGGCCAACGCCGCCAAGGACGCCCACAAGGTCAAGCGTAGACTGGCCGGCTCGAACTTGAAAGTCACCGTGTGCTCGCCCGCGAGGACAAAGACCGCCCGAAAAGCGTAATCGGCGCGGAGCACCCTGACTTCGGCGCCGTCCAGCCAGGCCCGCCATCCCGGATAGTAGTTCTCGCTCACGAACATGAACCCGGGCGTTGCCGCATGGACCCGGAACCGCGTGAGGCCGCTCTTGCTCGTGATCTTATCAACCCGGTCGAGGCCTGCGGGCTCCCGGAAAACGCCGCGGACAAATTCCGGCGCCGGCCGACCCGGCCCGGGAACGCCGGAAAGCGCGATCTTGCCGGCCAGGGCGCGGACGTCGGAGGCGGCCACGAATTGCCTGGCCTGCTGGTCGTCGGCCAGAAAAGCCTCGTGGACCATGAAGGTCCGGGGAAGGGCATCACGGTTCTCGAACAGCTTCACTTCCGATCCGCTCTTTAAGACGAAGGGAGCCCAAGGGAGCGCGAGGCGAGGAAATAATAACTTGCAGGCCGCATCCGGCTGGGCCGAGAACGAAATGCATCTCTTGCCGGGAACTCCCTTCGGCTCCCAGACGATGGGCCGGGAAACCTCGCCCGGGGGCAAGGCCCAGCTTGCGGAAACGCTTGCTCCACCGTCGGCGGAAACCGTGGCCAAGGACAAAACGACCTCCCTCTCCCGCCACGCCTCCGCGCAGGCCAGGTCCGCCTCCAACCGGTCTCCCGGCGACTCGTCCCAGCAATAGACCGGGCTCCCTCCCTTCAAGGCAATGTCATGATCCAGGCCGCCGCCCGGAAAAAGCTTAAATGAGCTCTCTCTCCTCAAATACGGCTCCATCGGGTAGGGGCTCATGAGCGAAAAGATTTGGTCACGGCTGAAGACGTATTTCAGGTTGAGGAGACAGAGGAAGGGGAAGGTCTTGCGGCTGAGGAATTCACCGTTATGCAGTTCGCTATAAGCGGTGTAAGAATCGAGCCGGCCCCGGTGGAACCGGATCAACTCCGGGTCTAGCTCGCTCCAGAGTTCCATGAGCCGGCGGGGAGGGATGGTGATAAGGCCCAGGATTTCGTCCTGGTTGCTGTAGACGCCCTGTTGAAAGGGCAGGTCCGGGTCAAACGGGCCAAGACGTGAAATGAACGCGAACCTGCCCTCATGGCCCCGGATCGGGCTTAACACCCGCGACTTGTCCACGGCCTGGATCGGAAGATGCGCGTTCGTGCGATGAAACCAGACCAGCGGCTCCAGAAGCGCCACGGCCAGAATAGCAACGGCGACCCTTGCCGCCCTCTTCTCCCGGCCTCGCCAGGCAACGAGAAGCACGGCCAGGACCGCGAAAAGAGCGCCGAACACGAACCGGTACGGCGCCGGCTCAAAAAAGGCCGCCGCAACGATGTTGATGACAGCCCCGCCCAACGCCGTGATGAGCCAGGCCCCGAATGCCACCCTCGACCGCCCGGCCATCATGGTATCGAGTCCGAAGCCCACCGCCAGGAGCGGCATGAGAAAAATTATCGGAACTGATATTTGCGGACGCACCAATTGATTGAGCACCGGGAGGTAAAAGGCCAGGCGCCGAAACGGAAGGCTGGAAATGGTGAGCAGGTAAAAGATCATGGTCGCGGCCACGAGCAGGATCGCCGCCCTCCGCCTGGGCTTATACACAAAGGCCGGGACCAGCGCGGCGAAGAAAAGCAGGGGAACGGCGAGCGAGATGGGGCGGGTGGCGAGGTTGAGTTCCACCGGCAGCAGGGACAGCAGGAGCTCCGAGGGCCGGAAAAATAATTTCACCTGCTCCAGATAATATTCCCGGGTGAGCCCCTGCGACCTTATGCAATGCCCCAGGTATTCCCGCAGCGGGACCCATTGACTGGAGGAGAGGACAAGGGCGAGCGCTCCGGCGGCGGCCGTTGCGGCCAAATAGCCGCGGCTGATCCGGCTCACACCGCAAATGTGGAAGATCAGGGTGACGAGCCCGACTTCGAGCAGGGCATAGACCAGGGCCTCGCTTTGTCCGGCAAGAATGAGGAGCGCGAGCGTCAAAGAGAACCCGAGCAAAGCCCCCAGGCGCGGACGCCTGGCCAGCGCGAGGTTAAACAGCAGGAGCCATGGCAAAAGACTCATGACCGCGAGCCCGGGCAACCAGGCCATAAAGGTCAGCGCGTTCACCAGACTCATGACCGCCGCCGCAAAAGCGGCCGGCCGCCCGAGCGCGAGCCGGCGCATGAGGAGATAGACCCCGGCGGTCCCGAGGCCAAGGTGCAGGAACCAGTAGCTGAAAATCCACGCCGCCGGCGGGAGAAAACGCAGCGACAAAGGATACAAAATCTGCGCGTGGCTGAAGGCGTAGAGCGGAAACCCGCAGAAGATGTTGGAGCTCCACAGCGGCGCCACGCCCTCCCCGAGACTCCGGCGGAAAAAAAAGTGGTACGGATACCACTGGGTATTGAACTCCCGCATCAACCTGAAGGGCAGGCTCGAATCCAGGACGTTCGGGGCCAGCGCCGCCGCGATCAGCGCGAACAGGCCGGCCGCCGCCGCCAGGTCCGCCCGGCCCAGGCGCCCGCCGGCGTCGCTCTCCCCTTCTGGCCTCACCATCTGTGCTCGAACTCCTCGGCCCAGCCGATGATGTTCCTGATCTCGAGCTCGCGGCCGGCGCACCGGACCACGCCGTTCCAGTGCCCGAACGAGCAGGTCCCGCCGGTGCGCATGACGCCCAGGCTGAGATTGGTCGCGTTGGCCATGACCGGCGTGAGCGTGAGATCAATCATCTTCGAGTGCGGCGCCGTGATCCGCCACGGCTTCATGAAGTCGCCTGAATCATACTCCCAGTCCAGGTCCTCCATCACCTTGTACAGCCGGCCGTTCAGGCAGATGCCGTTCTCGTTCGCGCCCGTGCCCGTGGTCCACTTCGCGCCCATGTTCACCCCGATCACGTCATCGCCCGCGTGACCCGTGAGCACGCCCCAGTTCCAGCACGAGCGGTACGGCCACATGCCGCGCCCAAAGTCCTGCACCCCGTGGCACTCGGCCGGGTCCATCAAATAGGTCCGGCCGCGCACCGTCACGCTCCCCTCGCACGGCAGCGTGTTGTGCTTCGAGTTCATCTGGAAACGCTCGTCGCTCCACGGCGCCACGATGTTCAGCGTCTCGTGGCCCTTGGGCTTTTGGATCACGAAGTCCGCCACCGCCTCGCCGCCCTTCCCGAGCGGACCGCGATATGTCACATGGATGCGGTCGCCCTGGTGGTCGAACGAATAATCCGCGCCGCCGCCTTTCCAGTAAATGCTCTTCTCCACCTCTTCCGGCATCCGGGTGTGACCGTGCCGCCCGAGCGCCATGCCCGAAAAATTCTCCCTGGTCTCGAAATCGGTGAACGTCACTCCGCAAAATGACGCGAAGTCAATGTCCGCCACCGTCACCGAAAACACGAACTTCGGGCTGATCCAGTTCCAGAAGTTCCACTTCTTCTTGCGCGGCCAATGACCCGACAGGTTCGCCCGCACCAGCGGCACCCGCGACCACCCCTTGGCCGCATCGTTGAGCCGCCCCCGCGCGTCGCACAAATCCACCGGCGCGGTAATCTCCCGCTCCTCGTAATAAGGCACATAATCCCCCCGCGCCATCCGCGCGTCCACGATCGGCATCCAATCCGGGACCTGCTTCTTCGCGGAAGCGGCCGAGCTAAGCGTCATCCCCGCGGCCGCCGCGCCACCGGCCTTGATAAAATCGCGTCTTTTCATTGTTCTACTCCTATATCGACAAATGGTCAGATCAGGTTACCAAGAACGGAGCGCATTGAAAAGTGTTCTTGCTTTGACCATGGTTCCAGGCCCGTGATACGCTATATCATCATGCCGACGCCTTTTACATGGCCGGGCCTGGACCAGTGGCTGCTGGATGCGCTCAAGGAGGACGTGGGCGCGGGCGACGTCACCACTGATGCGGTGGTGGACGCGGGAGCTATGGCGCGGATGGAGTGGGTCGCCAAGTCGGAGCTCGTGGCCTGCGGCCTGTTCGCGGGAGCGCGCGTGTTCGAGCTGCTCAATCCGGCGGTGCGGCTGAAAATGGTCGTGGCCGAGGGAAGAGCAGTGAAGCCGGGCCTAGTGATGCTGAGGATCACCGGCCCTGCGCGGCCGCTGCTCACGGGCGAGCGCACGGCGCTGAACATCGCGCAGCGCCTCTCCGGCATCGCCACGCTCACGCGCCAATACGTTCACGCGGTGGCCGGGACCTCAGCTAAAATCGCCGCCACCCGCAAGACCACTCCGCTCATGCGCCGCCTGGAAAAATACGCGGTCACCGTAGGCGGCGGCACGCCCCACCGCTTCGGGCTCGACGACGGCGTACTGATCAAGGACAACCACATCGCGCTCGCCGGATCCATCGCCACGGCGGTGGCTCGCGCGCACAAGGTCCATCACCTGCTCAGGATCGAGGTCGAGGTCGCGAGCCTCGGAGAAGCGGAGCAGGCGGTCAAGGCCGGCGCGGACGTGCTCCTGCTCGACAACATGAGCGTCGCCGAAATGAGGCCGGTGGTGAAGAAGTTCGGAGGCCGGGTCGTGCTCGAGGCTTCCGGCAACATGACCATCGAGAGGGCGGCCCAGGCCGCGCGGGCGGGCGTGGACATCATCTCGGTCGGAGCTCTCACCCACTCGGCGCCGGCCGCCGACATCTCCGCCCGTATGTACCCGGCGCGGCCTCGGAAGAGGTAGGCGTGGACCGGCTGATCGCGGGGGACCTGGCCCGGCCCGGGGCAAAGATCGCGCACGCCGTGATCGTGAAGGACAAGACCGGCTCGACCAACGACGACGCGCGCGAGCTGGCCCTGCGCGGCGCCGCCGCCGGGACGGTGGTGATCGCCGAGGAACAGGGAAAGGGCCGCGGCCGGCTCGGCCGCGAGTGGCACTCTCCGGCCGGGGTGAACCTGATGTTCTCCGTCATCCTCCGGCCCTCGCTCCCGGCGGAAAAAGTCGGACTCGTCACCATCGCCGCCGGGGTCGCGATGGCCAGGGCCGTGCGCGGACTGTGCGGACTGGACGCGCGGATCAAGTGGCCCAACGACGTGCGCGTCTCCGGCAAAAAGCTCGCCGGCATCCTGGCCGAGGCGGGCGGCGGGACCGCGTACGTGGTGCTCGGCGTGGGCCTGAACGTGAATCTCGATGCCGCGGCGCTGCCGGAAGAGTTAAAAAAGATCGCGACCTCCCTCCTGGCCGAAACGGGCCGCGAATGGCGCCGCGCTGACGTGTTCCGCCGCGCCATGGAAGAGCTTGAGGCGGCCATGGCGGCGCTGGAGTCAGACGCCGGCGCTATCCTCTCTGAGTGGCGCGACCTGGCGGAGGTTATGGGCAAGCGCGTCCGCGTCGAGACGCCGGGCGGCGTATTCACGGGCACGGCTGCCGGCATCCGCGAGAGCGGCGCGCTGGTGATAAAGGATGACGCGAGCGGGCGGGAGCGGGAGATCGTGGCGGGAGACGTTGCGGTAATTTAAGCGAAGAGGGAACGCCAAGACGCCAAGACCGCAAAGATTGTTTTTAAAATAATATTTTTTTGGGCGGACTTGGCGTCTTGGCGTTAAAAAGGAGTCATCAGATGCTTTTAGTGCTTGACGCGGGCAACACCAACACGGTGATCGGCGTGTTCGACGGCGACGAGCTGATTGATCACTGGCGGCTGGGCACGTTTAGGGAGCGGACGGTTGACGAGTACGGCATCTTGATCAAGGAGCTCTTGCAGTTCGGGAGCTTAAGCTGCGCGGATGTTGACGGGATCAGCATCTCCTGCGTGGTGCCGCCGCTGTTGCCGACGCTGGTTGAGGTGGGCCGGAAGTTTTTCGGGGTCGAGCCGCTGGTGGTGGAGCCGGGGATCAAGACGGGCCTGCCCATCCACGTGGACAATCCGAGGGAGGTAGGCGCCGACCGCATCGTGAATGCTGTCGCGGCCTTTGCCGCCGTGAACGGCCCCGTGATCGTCATTGATTTCGGCACGGCCACCACCTTTGACGTGGTCACCGCGGCCGGCTCGTTCGAGGGCGGCATCATCGCGCCCGGCCTCATGATCTCGACCGAGGCCCTGGTCAAGGGCGCGTCCAAGCTGCCGCGCGTCGAGCTGACGCGGCCCAAGGCCGTGATCGGCAAGAACACCGTAGCCGCCATGCAGAGCGGGATCATCTTCGGTTACGCCGGACTCGTGGACTCTTTGGTGGACAAGATCAAGGAAGAGATCAGGCAAAAATGGCCCACGGACCCCGCGCCCAAGGTCATCGCCACCGGCGGACTCGCCGCCCTGCTCGCGCCCGAGACCCGGTCCATCGAAAAGGTGGACGAACACCTCACCCTGCGCGGACTCCGGATCATCTTCCAGCGCAACCAGGAGGAGGGGTAAAGGCTGTTTCATCACCTGAACAAGAATTATTAACAAGGATATTCAGGATGTTCAGGATTAAAAATAAATTATCCTGGGAATCCTGAATATCCTTGTTAATAATTTTTATCACATCTTCGCCAGCCTTTCCTCCGCCCATTTCTTGTAGAGCTTATTTTCGGGCGCGGCCTCCGGCACGGCGTCGTCTTGGAGCCCGGCGCAGAACTGGTATTCCTTCTTGGCGAGGCCGGTTTTTTCCATGCGCTCGTATGACTCGGCGAGCCAGAAGCGGTTACGGAGGTAGTTGGGGTTGACGGCGACGGAGCGCTGATAGAGCCAGGCGGTGTCGTCGTCGGTGAAGTGGAAGAACCTGCCGAGGAGCCCGGGGATCTCGAAGATGACGCGGGCCCAGTAGCGCCAGACGCCGCCGTGGCCCATGTTCACGTCGGACTTGGCGACCATGATGGTGCACACGATCGAATCCTTGAGCGCGAAGCCGGAGAAGATGCCCTTGTTGAGCGTGCGCGCGGCCATGTCCCACATCAGCCAGTAATTGGCCTCGGGATCGTCCTCGTTCTTCGCCAGTAGCTCGCGGCAGGCCTTGACGCCCTTGTCCGCGATGTCGGCCTTCAGATCCTTATCCAGCTTCTGAAAATAGTCGTCCTGCTCGCATGCCCAATAGGCGGCCTCGGCCAGGCGCAGGCGCGCGGCCCGGTCCTTCACATCCTTCGTTGCAAGCTGCTCGTAGAGCTGAACCGCGAGCATGGCCTGTTGCGGGTCCTCGCGGCCGGCCCAGGCCCGGTCGGCCTTTTCCCGGAGGCCGTCGGCGGCATGACAATACAGGGGCAGGAAAAACAGAACCAGGAAGCAGGCGACTTTTTTCATGGCATCCCTCCCATATCGCCCGCCGTACGGCGCGGCTTTGGAGTGCGAGAGCTTGCTCTCGCTTTGGTTCCGGGAGCTTGCTCCCGGTGGATTGAAGAACTCTTTCCCGGGCCAGCAAGCAAGCTTGCCGAGCGAAAGCGGCGGCAAGCCGCGCGCACTCCAAAGCGCCGCGGCGGCGCGGTGTTCAGCGACGGGCGAGGAGTTTTTTCAGGCGCTTTAGCTGCCGCTCGACCTGCTTTTTCGCCGTACCGCCGGCGATGTCGCGGCGGGCCACGGCGGCGTCAAGGGTGAGCCAGCCCTTCACGTCCTTTGCGAAAAGCGGCGAGAATTTTTTGAGCTCGGCGAGCGAGAGTTCTTCTATCCTGAGACTTTTCTCTTCGCATTGGCGGACCATTTTGCCGGCGACCTCGTGGGCGTCGCGGAAGGGCAGGCCCTTTTCCGCGAGGTAGTCGGCCACGTCGGTGGCGAGCACGAACCCGGAGTCGGCGGCCTTGCGCATGCGTTCGGGATCGGCCTTCATGGTGGCGATGAGCTTGGCGGCGATGGCCAGGCATTCCTTCACGGTGTCGCTGGCGTCGAAGAGTCCGGGCTTGTCTTCCTGGAAGTCGCGGTTATAGGAGAGCGGCGTGCCCTTCATCGTTGTGAGCAGCGCCATGAGCGAGCCGACCACGCGGCCGGCCTTGCCGCGGATCAGCTCGGCGGCGTCAGGGTTCTTTTTGTTGGGCATCATCGAAGAGCCGGTGCAGAAGCTCTCGTCAAGCTCGATGAACCCGAGCTCGGGCAGGCCCCACCAGATCAACTCCTCCATGAGCCGCGATAGGTGCACCATGATGACGGCGGAGGAGGAGGCGAACTCCAGGAGGTAGTCGCGGTCGGCCACGGCGTCAATGCTGTTTTGCGTGACGCCGTCAAAGCCGAGCTCGCGAGCGACCATCTCGCGATTAATGGGAAAGGCGGCGCCGGCGAGCGCGCCGGAGCCGAGCGGGCAGAGGTTCAGGCGCTTCTTACAGTCTTCGAGCCGGCCCGCGTCGCGCAAGAACATCTCGGCGTAGGCGAGCAGGTGGTGCGAGAAGAGCACGGGCTGGGCCTTCCTGGTATGCGTGAAGCCGGGCATGACCGCGGCCTTGTACTCTTCGGCCCGGGCCAGAAGCGCGCGGCAGAGGTCGCGGAGCAGGTCCACGCAGTCCTCGACCTCGCCACGGAAATAAAGGCGCATGTCAAGCGCGACCTGGTCGTTCCGGGACCGCCCCGTGTGCAGCTTGCCCGCCAGCGGCCCGAGCTTTTGCCGGAGCCTGGCCTCGATGTTCATGTGGATGTCCTCGAGCTCGACCGAGAGCGGCAGCTTGCCGGCAAAGGCCTCGCGATGGACCTCGGCCAGCGCGCCGATCAGCTTCTTCGCCTCCGCCTTCTTGATCACGCCGCATTCGCCCAGCATCCGCGCGTGCGCGATGCTCCCCGCGATGTCGGCCTCCAGCAGCCGGCAGTCAAAGGACAGGCTCTCCGAAAACAGCAGCATGTCCTTGTCCATCTCCTTCTTGAACCTTCCGCCCCAGGGCTTTTTGGCCATTTTCGATTCCTTCTGAAATTTTGCTGATTGCGCCGCAGCCAGCGCCAATGAAAGCGGCGGCGTGCCGCCGCACTCCATAGCTTTGGCATATCCTAACCAACGGCGTTGGCACATGCAAACGGAGAGTCATTACTGGTTTGGGGTGATTCGGGGATCGTTAACGAGGACGCCGTCAACGCCGAGGCAGAGGACGCGGGCGACTTCCCAGCGGCGCTGAAGCATGGAGGTGACGACGGGGCGGTTGAGGGAGTGGGCTTTTGGGACCATGCGCTTGGTGGTGAAAAAGTCGGCGAGGAGGAGGCCGTCGAGGCGGTATTTTTGCGCCGTGCTGAGGGCGGTTAAGGGATTGATAGGGGCGTAGAAGGCTTTGACCCAGGGCGCGGCGGACTTGACGGAGGCGAGGAAGGGCGCGTTGATGGCGAAGACGATGATTGAGGCGCGGCCGCGGTATTTTTCGAGCAGCGCGATGAGTGGCTGGAGCATCGCATCTTTCGGCTCCTTGATCTCCAGAAAGAGCGTGATTTCGCGGCCGCTGAACCTTTGCAGGACCTGCTCCAGGGTTGGCGGGGTGTGGCCGCGGGAGGTCTTGAGCGCCTGGAACTCGGAGAGGCTGAGGAAGCGGAGGCGGCCGTGGCCGTTGGTGGTGCGGGTGACGGTGGGGTCGTGCATGATGACGATGACGTTGTCGCGGGTGAGGCGGAGGTCGGTCTCGATGGCGTTGGCGCCGCGCTCGAGGGCCAGGTCCATGGCTTCGAGCGTGTTCTCGTCCTCGATGTAGCGCTCGCCGCGGTGGCCGACAAGATAGAAGGCACGGGCGGGAAGGGAGAGGAGGAGGGCGGAGAGGAGCGTGAGGGCGGTTAGAGTGATTGGCCGGATTGTTTTTTTGGCCGCAGATGAACGCAGATGAACACAGATAAGATATTGAGGAGGTTTTCTTCTTAATCTGCGTTCATCTGCGTTCATCTGCGGCTACTCTTTTCTTACCCCTGTCTAAGTCACTGCATGATCTTGGGCGCGGGCAGGTAGCCGGGGTGGGGCTCGGGGAGCTTGATTTCGCCGAAGCGTTTTTCATAGTTGGCGATGTTGTCGGTAAGGACCTTGAGCAGGCGCTTGGCGTGCTCGGGGGCCATGATGACGCGGGAGCGGACGCGGGCCTTGAGCTGGCCCGGCGGCAGGAACACGAAGTCGAGCACGAACTCGGCCGGCGAGTGCTGGGCCACCGCCATGTTCACGTACTGGCCCATGGCCGTCTGCTCATCCACCTGGATCTCGATGTTCACCTGCTTCAACTCTTTGCTTTCCGTCATGGAACACCTCCTGGAGACAGCGTAGCATAAATGGCGCGGGCGGGCCATGCAAGAAAAAAATGCAACCACCAAGACACCAAGGGAGAATATAGAATTCAGAAGATAGAATATAGAATGAAGACGGAGGCGGCGCGATTCTCAGGTCTTTTATACTCCATATTCTACATTCTATCTTCTTGCCCTTGGTGTCTTGGTGGTTGCATTTTCTCTCTTCTCCTTGACAGCGTGAAATGCAAAATTTTATAATCGGGTCGTGCGGGATAACGATTGTAATCCTGAGAGGCGGGCGCGCATCTTCGGGGCGGCGCTGGATTTTCTGGATGACCCGGAACGGGTGGCGCTGAAGCTCGCGTATCTGGACGCGCTGGCGGACGGCCGCGTCCCGGCGGGGCTGCCGGCGGACCCGTATGACGCGATGGCGGAGGCGGCGGCGGAGCTTTGCGGGGGCCGGGCGGAGCTGGATGGCAAGGTGGAGGTCCCGGGGTGGCTCACGCCGCGGCCGGGCGTGAATGACCGGAGGCTGGTGAGCGCGGAGCGCTATTGCGCGTTCATGGATGAGGGCGGGCCGCGAATTTTCGTCGAGGAGTGCGAGCGGACAGCGGAAGGTATTTTTCCGGCGACGCCGGTTATGATCGGGGTTGACCATTGCCTGGCGGCGGGGCCAATCCGGGCGGCGTCGCGGCGCTTTGGGCCGGAAAAGCTCGCGGTGGTGGTGCTGGACCAACACTTTGACGCGGTGGCGGCGCGGTCGCGGGCGGGGGAAGCGGGGCTCGGCTGGGAGAGCGCGGGCTGGTGCGGGGATTTTCTGGCGCCGCTGTTGAATGAGGGAGTAGTGCTGCCGCATCGCCTGTTCGTGGTTGGCGTTTGTGATCATCCGGGGCCGGGCGCGGCGGACACGGCGTACGGGAAAGATTACCTGAGCTGGGTTGACCGGGGAGTGAGGATTTTTCAGAGGGACGAAGCCGGGGCGGAAGGTTTCGCGGAGCGGCTTGCGAATGAAGTTGCCGGGAGCGGGGCGGACGCGTTGTATGTGAGCCTGGACGCGGACGTTGGCGCGGGCGCGGGCCTGAACGCGGTGCGGTTCATGGACCGGCCTGGACTCCCGGAGAAGCGCATCATCGAGATAGCGTCCTCGCTTCGGCGTATAATGGATGACGGTCGGATCGCGCTCGCGGGGGCGGACGTGTGCGAGGTTGACGTGCATCTCTTGGGTCTTTGCGGGCAGGATGGAGAGCGCGACCGGACGGAGGAGGTATGCGCGGGGTTTATCGCGGCTCTTGTAGGGTGAAAAAGGGATGCAGGGGTTTTTAAATACAACGACACTGAGGCTCAACGAATTCGTGCATAAATTAAGATTACGTCGTGTCGTTGTGACGGTGTGTTTAAGATGAGTCATGTCATTCGCGGAAGTGCAAGTGTTTGAGGAGAGGCAAAAATGATTACCAGTCGTTTCAAGGCGGACAAGGGCACGCGGAAAAAAATCCTGGCGGCGCTGCAGAAGGCTGTCGGGCCGGAGCGGGCGACGGACAACCCGGCGGTGCTGTATTCGTACTCGGGCACGAGCATGGCTTTTCCCAAGGCGATGCCGGACTTCGTCGTGCGGGTGAAGAGCGTGGCCGAGGTGCAGCAGGTGCTGGCGGTGGCCATGAAGCACAAGGTTCCGGTGACGCCGGTGGCGTCGGGGACGCAGGAACCGGGGACATACGCTTGGTTCGGGGGCATCGTGCTTGACACGATGGCGATGGACCGGGTGCGGGAGGTGAACGAGGACGGCGCGTACGCGGTGATCGAGCCGGGCGTGACCATCGGCCGGCTGGCTCTGGAGCTCGGCAAGCGCAACCTGCGCTGCACCATGGGCTCGTTCCCGCCGGGGATCAGCGCGCTCGGGAATTATTTGATGACGGCGGTGAACAGCCACCGCAGCGCGGGTCCGCTGGATGACATTCTGGGACTGGAGGTGGTGCTGGCCGACGGGACCATGCTGCACACGGGCAGCCGCGCGTTCGGCGACACGTATCCGGGCACGGGCTGGCATTCGCCGACCAACGGGTTCCCCAACATCAAGAACATGTTCATTGACTCGGCGGGGACGCTGGGCGTGGTGACGGCGGGCGCGGTGCGGGCGTACAGCCTGGGCGAGGCGCGGGCGCTGCCGATCGCGGCGTTCAACGATTATCCGTCGGCGCTGAAGTTCATGATCCGGGCGGCGCGCGGCAACCTGGTGCAGCACATCTGCTGCTGGCACTGGGTGCTTTACACGATCATTGACCACCTCGGGGTGTACGGGCGGGGCGCGCCGTCGGACGTGCTGGTGTACGACCCGTGGACGCCGCCTGACGCGCGGCCGTACATCGCGGTAGTGCCGACCATCGCGGGTTTCCGGGAGCACGTGGAGGCCGCGGAGAAGACGTTCGAGCGGCTGGCGGTGGAGGGCGGCGGAAGGGTGTGGACCAAAGAGTGCCAGGAAAAATGGCCCGGCGCGTTCAAGTTCTTCGCCGACCACTACCGCGACCACCAGCCCACCACCCAGTTCATGGGCGGGTACGGCGAGGGCTACCCCATGATGCCCATCGTGATCGCGGACCCCAAAAAGATCGCCGGGCTCGAACAGTGGGGCCTCAAGTTCCTCCGTAAGTCCGGCTTGAAGCTCGGGCTCGCCTACTACAGCCACGTCATTGACCACGGCCGCTCCATCTTCCTGCGCATGACGCCCTTCATCTCCGGCGAGGCCGACGAAAAGGAAAAACAAAAGGCCGTGGACATCCGCAGGCGCTACATGGAACAGGCCTACAAGCGCTACGGCGCGGTGCCCATCCGCTTCGACATGTCCTATAAGCCGGGAGAACTCCTGAAGCGCGCCGGCGGACTCGCGCCCACCCTCGGCAAAATCAAGAAGGCGCTGGACCCGGAAAACGTGATGAACCCGGGGATGAGCGTGGAGATGTATGGGAAGGTTGGGCAGAAGAAAAAACGCAGATGAACACGGATGGGGAGGATGAACGCGGATGAAAAACAAAGGAAAGTATCATGACAAGATCCTCTGATTTTCACGTTCATGCTTTAAAAATCAATACTACGATTATATGCCCTTTAGTTGCAATCATAGTACTGAAGCTAATATGGCATAAGATGCCATTACCATTTCAAATAGGCACTATCCTGTGGTTAGCCCCCTCCGTGCTTTGGGGTCTAATTTGGTGCCCCATCAAGAAAGAAGAAAATGAATTCTATATTCTAACGGTGTTGGGCTGGAGATTACTTAATTCCAGGAATGCTCTTCTCGTGAAAGTGTTCAAGCGCAGTGCCATAATAAAGATCACCAAAGACTTTATATTTCCATATCGTTACGTATCTTTCTTCGCACATGGAGAGAATGGCATGCCCGGTTTCATCCATGAACTGGGTTCCGTCAGCCATAAGGAATAAGCCCGATTCATCGGGCTTTCCTCGACAATGCAGGCCCGCCATTTATGGCGGGTATCGAGGGATGTCACGAGCAGGTAAGGGCGTTTTAACGTCCTTCTCCCGCCTCCGGGCTTTAGCCCCTGGATAAATTCTTTATTTCGAAAACCCCGTTGAAACGGGGTCCGGAGCGGGGGATAGGCGCCTCGTTACCCGCGCTAAAGCACGGGCCTGCACTTAAATCAAGGCCGGTGAACCGGCCTCTCCGGGCGGTCATGCAGCGGTCTTATTCATAGGCAAAGGACCAGGGATCGGTCATGCTCCGCAATGCCGCGGGCGCTCGGTTGTCAAGCAGGTCCGCGACCATGCCTGAAATTGATTGAAATTGATTGTTGCCGCCGGTTGAGGAACATAGTAGATTGTGCATAAAGAGAAACCATTGATAGAGGCGGGAGATCATGAAGGGTCCATTCATCAACGATAATTTTCTACTGCAAAGCGGCAAGGCGCGGGAGCTGTATGAGAAGTTCGCGCGGGACGAGCCCATCCTTGATTTTCATTCGCACCTCAATCCGCGCGACATCGCCGAGAACCGGCGCTTCAAGGACCTCTTCGAGATCTGGCTCGAGGGCGACCATTACAAGTGGCGCGCCATGCGCTCGAACGGGGTGGACGAGCGCTTGTGCACCGGCGACGCTCCTTCCTTTGATAAATTCATGGCCTTTAGCCGCACGGTCCCGTACACGCTCCGGAATCCTCTCTATCACTGGACCCACCTGGAGCTCAAGCGCTACTTCGGGATCGAGGAGTTGCTCGACGAGTCCACCGCGGCCTCGATCTGGGAGCGGGCCAACAAGATGCTCGCGTCCGATGAGCTAAGTGTCCACGGCATCCTGAAAAAGTTCCGGGTCAAGGCGCTATGCACCACCGACGATCCGGCGGACGACCTTGCGTGGCACCGCAAGATCGCGGACTCGGGCCTAGCCACCCGCGTGTTCCCGACCTTTAGGCCGGACAAGGCGCTGGCGGTGAATGATCCGGCGGCCTGGAACGCCTGGCTCGACCGCCTGGGCCGCGCCGCCGATATCGAGGTCCGCGCGCTCTCCGACCTGCAGGGCGCGCTGGGCCGCCGCCACCAGGCCTTCCACGCCCTCGGCTGTCGCCTGTCCGACCACGGCCTTGAACACGCCCATGCCGAGCCTTGCAGCGACCACGAGGCCGCCGCGATTTTCACCCAGGCCCGCGCCGGAAAACCCGCCGCTCCGGCCGAGCACGAGCGCTTCGCTTCATACCTCATGCATTTCCTCGGCCGGCTTTACGCGGAAAAGGGCTGGACCATGCAACTCCACCTTGGCGCCATGCGCAACAACAACACCCGCCGCATGCAAGAGCTGGGGCCCGACACCGGGTTCGACTCGATCGGCGATTTCCCGCAGGCCCGCGCGCTGTCCCGCTATCTCGACCGGCTCGACCGCGAGCACGCGCTGCCCAAGACCATCATCTACAACCTGAACCCGGCCGACAATTACGTGTTCGGCGCCATGCTCGGCAACTTCCAGCAAGGCTTGGGCCCAGGCAAGATCCAGCTCGGCCCCGGCTGGTGGTTCCTCGACCAGAAGGAGAGCATGGAATGGCAGTTGAACGCGCTCTCGAACCTCGGCCTCCTCTCCCGCTTCGTCGGCATGATCACCGACTCGCGCTCGTTCATGAGCTTCCCGCGCCACGAATACTTCCGCCGCGTGCTCTGCAACCTGGTCGGACGCGACGTCGAGTCCGGCGAAATCCCCGACGACGACGCGCTGGCCGGGCCGATGATCAAAAACATCTGCTTCCACAACGCCGCGCAATACTTGGGGCTGTCACTCCCCGAATAATCGTTATTCTTCTCCCACACCCCGAAAGGGGTGGCAACGTGAGTAGCCGTAGGCGCAACCTACGGAACAGCGCCCACCGGGGTATCAACCCTGAAGATGTTGACAAAAGCGGCAAGGTGCGACCCCTTCAGGGTCGTAAAGGTGTCCCGCACTTTTCCGGGGGTTTCACCTCCCGGCTACTTACATCATTCCCCTTCGGGGAAATACTTGGGACGGTGATACCCGGTTTTTGAGAATCCGCGCCCGTTGCTATATCATGCTGGCGGGAACGCAGCCGGAGTACCGTAACATTCAGGATTGACTGGAGGCAGGCTCGGATGCATGTCGCGGACATAATCGCCCTGTTGATTTACCTGGGCTCGCTGGTGGGTATCGGTTTCTGGGTCTCGCGCAAGATCAAGAGCATGGAAGAATTCGTCATGCCCCGCCGCTTCGGCAAGGTCCTCATGATCAGCTTCGCCTTCGGCACCGGCACCCACGCGGACGAGGCCGTGGGCGTGTCCTCCAAGACCTTCACCAACGGCCTCTCCGGCGTTTGGTACCAGTGGCTCTACCTCTTCTGCACGCCCTTTTACTGGCTGATCGCGCCGGTCATGAAGCGCTTCCGCGCCATCACTACCGCCGACATCTTCGAGGCCCGCTACGACAAGAGCGTGGCCAGCCTCTACACCCTGGTGGGCATGACCACCCTGCTTGTGGACATGGGCGTGATGCTCAAGGCCTTCGGCTCGATCGTGCACGGCTCGACCGGCTTCAACGAAAAATGGGCCATCGGCCTCGTCACCTTCGTGTTCGTGACCTACAGCGTGGCCGGAGGCCTCCACGCCGGCATCATCACCGACTTCATCCAGGGCATCCTCACCATCCTCTTCTCCTTCATCCTGCTCCCGTTCGTGCTCAAGGCCGTGGGCGGCATGGCCGGAATCCGCGCCTCCATCGCCGACCCCCAGATGCTCTCCATGGTCGCGCCCGGGGACATCGGCGTCTTCTACATCGCCATGCTCTCCTTGTCCGGCCTGATCGGGATCGTCACCCAGCCCCACATCCTCGCCAACTGCTCCTCCGGCCGGACCGAGATGGACGGACGCGTGGGCTTCATGGGCGGAAACATGGTCAAGCGCTTCTGCACCGTGGCCTGGTGCCTGATCGGGCTTGCCGCCATCGTTTACTTCAAGGGGCAGGACATGGTCGAGGACCAGGTATGGGGGCACATTGCCAAGGACTTCTTGAATGACGCCATGCCCGGCCTCCTAGGCGTCTTCCTGGCAACGCTGCTCGCATCGCTCCAGAGCACCGCCAACGCCGTCATGATCTGCTCGTCCGGGCTGTTCACCGAAAACGTCTACAAGCACTTTGTCAAGGAAAAGTCGCCGCGGCACTACCTCACGGTCGCCCGCATCGCCGCCGTCATCACGGTGGCCGGCGCCGTGATCTTCGCCTGGTCGGTGGGACACGTGGTGCACGGCCTCGAGATTTTCTGGAAAGTCGGACTGCTCACCGGCATCGCATTCTGGCTCGGCCTCTTCTGGCGCAGGACCACCGTGGCCGGCGCCTGGGCCTCGTTCACCGCCGCAACCGTGGGATGGTGGCTTACCACCCAGGACTTCTTCGTGGCCATGGTGGACAAGCTCCCCGGCGCCGAAACCCAACAGTTCGTCGTCGAAAAAATAGTGGACCACGTCATGATCCAGGAAATTTACCTGCCCTGGGCCATGGTCTTTTACATCGGCTTCGGCGTCATCGCCGGCATCGTCGTGAGCCTGCTCACCAGGCCCGTGCCCGAAGAACAGCTCGAAAACTATTACACCCTCACCCGCACGCCCGTGGTCCCCGGCGAGGAGATCATCACGCCCTGCACCGTGCCCGAAGGCTCCAAGACCCTGCCCCGCCGGCCTATCTTCCCCGGCCTCAAAAGCCTCGAATTCCAGGTCCCCAACTTCGTCTCCATGGCCGGATTCATCTTCGGCTGGGTCTTCGTGGTCGGAATTATTTACGGGTTTTATTTGATTACGAAGGCGTGACGGGAGGGGTAGTCCCGGAGGGACATTTCGATAGTAGCCCAGGAATTCATTCCTGGTAACCCGGGACCGGTCAACCGCCAAGTCCCGCAAGGGACGGACGAAACCTCGACCGTCCCTCCGGGACTTGAGGCATCTATGGGGCCAGCCCACCCAGCGATGAATCGCTGGGCTACTCTCGCCCGCCCCTCCGGGGCGGAAAATTTGATGGATTTTCTGAAGCTGATCAAAAGGCGTGGCCTTGATTGATTCTCCGCCACTTTGAATGTTAGAATACAATTGATAATATTGGTCGGGGAAGGGGCGCCGCCGCTCCTCCCTATTTTTCAATTCAGACGGAGGGTACTGTAATGCTTATCGGCAAGCTTATCCGCAAGGAACGGATCATGAACCGGAAGACGGGGACCACGGTGATCGTGCCCATGGACCATGGGGTGAGCGTGGGCCCGATCAAGGGGCTGATTGACCTGCCCAAGAGTGTGGACCTGGTGGCCGAGGGCGGGGCCAACGCCGTGGTCGAGCACTCGGGCATGGTGGGCACCGGCCACCGCCGCTACGGCCGCGACATCGGGCTGATCGTGCACCTTTCCGGCAGCACCAGCCTGGCGCCGGACCCGAACCGCAAGGTCCTGGTCTGCTCGGTCGAGCGCGCCATCCGGCTGGGCGCGGACGCGGTCTCGATCCACGTCAACATCGGGGCCGAGAACGAGGGCGAGATGCTCGAGGCCTTCGGCAAGGTCGCGGAGGCCTGCCACTACTGGGGCATGCCGCTCCTGGCCATGGTTTATCCGCGCGGGCCCAAGGTCAAGGACGAGAAGGACCCGGAGAACGTGAAGCTCGCGGCGCGCGTCGGAGCGGAGCTGGGCGCGGACATCGTCAAGGTGCCGTACACCGGATCGCCCGAGAGCTTCAAGGCGGTGGTGCAAGGCTGCCCCGTGCCCGTGGTCATCGCCGGCGGCTCCAAGCTCTCCGACGAGGAGACCCTCAAGATGGTGGAGGGAGCGATGAAGGCCGGCGCCGCCGGACTCTCCATGGGACGCAACGCCTTCCAGCACGAAAGCCCGGCCAAGCTCGTCGCCGCCGCCTGCGCCATAGTACATGAAGGAAAGAGCGCTAAGGAGGCCATGAAAATATTGAAGGGCAAAGGCTGAAACTCAGGTGGACCCGACACTCCTGTCGGGTCACTCGAAGCCCCGACAAATACGTCGAGCGGCCAGGCTGATCAGCGCGCGGGACAAGAGTGTCCCGCCTACCGCAAAAAGGGGTCCTCATGTCCAAAAGATTCTGGATCAACTCGCGTCCGTACAACAAGAAGGTCGTCACCACCGCGCTGGAGAGCGGGGCCGAGGCCGTGGTGCTGCCCAAGGGCCAGAGCGACAAGGTCCACGCGCTCGGCCTCATCACCACCGTCGCGCCCGACGGAGATCTCAAGCTCGGCCAGGACGTGGTCGAGGTCACCATCGAGTCGCAGAAGGACGAGAAGAAGGTCGAGAAGCTCCCGGCCGGAAAGCTGATCATCGTCAAGGCCAGCGACTGGAAAATCATCCCGCTGGAGAACCTGATCGCCAGGCGCGGCCAGGGCCTGCTGGCCTGGGTGCGGAGCGCGCAAGAGGCCAAGATCGCGGTTGAGATCATGGAGCGCGGGGTGGACGGCGTGGTGCTGGACACCACGGACCTCTCCGAGATCAAGCGCACGGCCCAGGTGCTGCGCGACACCGGCGAGCGCCTCCACCTCGTTGCCGCCGTCATCAAGTCCGTGCGTCCGCTCGGCATGGGCGACCGCGTATGCGTGGACACCATCACCAACATGAAGCCCGGCCAGGGCATGCTGGTGGGCAACTCCAGCTCCGGCATGTTCCTGGTCCACGCCGAGAACGTCGAGACGCCCTACTGCGCCACCCGGCCCTTCCGCGTCAACGCCGGCGCCGTCCACGCCTACGCGCGCGCCGCCGAGGGCAAGACCACCTACCTCGCCGACGTCGCCGTGGGCGACCCCATGCTCATCGTGGGTCCCAACGGCAAGACCGAGGTCACCTTTGTCGGCCGCGCCAAGGTCGAGAAGCGGCCCATGATGCTGGTCGAGGCGACCTACAAGGGCAAGCCGATCTCGCTGGTCATGCAGAACGCCGAGACCATCCGCCTCACCCGCCCCAATGGCGAGCCCGTGTCCATCACCCACCTAAAAAAGGGCGACCGCGTCCTCGCCTACCTCGAGGAAGCCGGCCGCCACTTCGGCGTCAAAATCGCGGAGACAATAGTGGAAAAGTAGGACAGACATTCCTGTCTGTCCACCGCTCACATCGAGGCAGGAGGAACACCGGTGATGGACATATTTTATGTTGATTCGCACCGTTTTCTTTCTACCTCCAAAGCGAGTTACGATGGCTCTATCAAATTCCTCGAAGCTCATAAAGAGCATTCCGATCGCTGGTGCCTTTTATCTTTAGTGGCGCACCAGGCCCTCGAAGAAGCGGCTCCTTCCACTTTCGAGGCCCTCGAGAAGATTGGGCATTTTCCATTCGTTGAAGCCAGGATGGATTTCGAACTCGCCTGTAATTATGCATTGCATGGATTATACAAGACGGTATATCATCATTTGCGCTCCTTTTTTGAGCTTTACCTGGTGGGTATCTATTTCCTTTCAAACGAAACAAAAAACCGTGATGCGCACGACTGGCTGGAAGGCCAGTCCAATACGCCTAGAATGCAGAGAATCATTGACGGACTTTTTAGAGAAAACAATTTTAATCTTGCATCACAAGAATTCAACTTTAAGGAACAATTGAACAAGTTATATTGGAAATTGTGTGATGTTGTGCACACCAAGGGGAGAATCAAAGGTCATATGGCGCTGTCGCACTCCAGCCAGGCTCAATTTATTCCAGATTCCTTGGTGGAGTATATTGATGTTTTGCACGAATGTATCGAATCGGTTTCTATTGCTTTCATTCTCCGATCACCGGTTTTATTAATTGGGCTCCCGTTGTTTCAGAAGTTCGGTCTGAATCCTCCGGCAAGCGGATTTCTTGAACAGGATGGTGTTGACCTGTTGCGCTCAGTCATAGCACCGGAACGTCTGAAGGTTCTGGATGCAGTAGCCGCTGATGATGATTTTGCCCGGGACGCCAAAGAATGGGTTATGGAAAGACCTGATGTCACCACGGAGGAAATAGAAGCGCAGATAAAAAGATTCAAGGATTCAATTTGAATAATGAGGCGCAACATGGGGAAAGATGATATAAAGGAGGCGCATCATTCATCAAGCTGCGGGACAGACAAGAATGTCTGTCCTACCACGCCTTCGGTAAGGTATGAAGGCCCTATCAGATTGAAGATCACCAGGCGGCATCTCCCCCATCACACTTTGGAAGGTTCTACGTATTTCGTGACCAGCAGAGTGAAAAACGGCAATCTCAGCCCGGAAGAGATCCAATTCGTTCTTAACCACATCAAGAAAGGCGATCCCGAATTTTACCAATTGATCGGGGCGGTGGTGATGCCTGACCATCTACATCTCATGATCAAGCCCAATCCTGGAATCGAGCTTTCCAGAATTACCAAGGGCTTAAAAGGAGCAACCGCCCGCGAGATAAACAAGATGAGGCATGCCAGGGGCAGTCTCTGGCAGGACGAATCCTTTGACCGGATAATAAGAAGCCAGGAAGAGTTGGATGAAAAGATCAAATACATGCTGGACAATCCGGTGAAGAAGGGGCTGGCGGAAATTGGATTTCTTTATGAGGGTTGTTATTTCAAGGGGTACGAGCCAACCGTGGAGATGCTGAAAGAGCGCAAGGGTAAACCTTGAGTCCGAGCCCCCCGTTGTCGGTAGGACAGGCATTCCTGCCAGTCCGCGACTAGCGCACCGATCACAACGGTGGACAGACAAGAATGTCTGTCCTACCCCTATTTCACACCCTCTCGCTGATATGGTCCGCGATGTGCGAAGCGAGCGCCATGATGGTGACCTGCGGGTTCACGCCCGGCGAATTGGGGAAGATGGAGGCGTCCGCGATGAAGAGGTTCTTCACGTCGTGGGTCTCGCCGTACGAGTTGACCACGCCGCGCTTCTGGTCCTCGCTCATGCGGCAGGTGCCGTTGGGGTGGTTGCCGATGGGGCTGAAGTCGGTGGCCTTCAAATTGGCCTCCATGATGAGGCTGGTCTTCCTGCGGTCGTGGATCTCGGACGGGACCTTGTTGATGCCGGGGCAGATGTACTCGGCGCCGCCGGCGAAGAGCAGGTCGGCCGTGGCCTTCATCGCGATCTGCATCAGCCGCGCGTCGCGCCGGTTCATGTTGTAGATGATGGTCGGGCTCCAGCCCTTCGACGATGCCATCACCCGGCCCGTGCTCTTGGCCCGGATCATCGCGCCCCACAACGCCATGTCGCCAAGACGCGCCATCATGTCCTTGTGACGGATGCCGAAGCCGGGAAGACGGATCCCGATCACGTCCGGCGGCGCCCACGCAACCTCCACGATGAACCCGTCCTTCCTAAACTCGTCGCAGCAGTAGCCCTGGTTCACGCCCTCCCACGCGCACACCCGCTCCTTGAAAAACCCCACCATCCCGGTCGCCGTGTGGTTGCACAGGTTCCGGCCCACCATTCCCGACGAGTTGGCCAGATCGTTCTTCTGCAACAGAACCGGAGTGCCCATGGCCCCGCACGAGATCACCACCGCCTTGGCCCGGACCTCCAGGGTCTTGGTGGAATCCGTGAGCGTACGCGGCTCGATCATGGCGCCCGACACCCCCACCACCCGGCCGTTCTCCGTGATGATCTTCTCGATCCGGCAGTCGGTGTAAAGCTCGCCGCCGGCCTCCAAAAACAGGGGCACGAACGAGCGGTCCGTGCTCAGCTTCGCGCCCTCCACGCAGCCCGACATGCACACGCCGCAGCCCTTGCAGCCCCGCGAGTTGCGCGCGATCGGCTCGCCCTTCCACCCGATGTTCTCGCAGGCCTTGCGCATCAGGAGGTTGTTCATGCCCAGGTACTCGTCAGGCTCCGGCGAGATGTTCGTGATCCGCTCGATCTCCTCGAAGTGCGGCGCGAGGCCGGCCGAGGTCAGACCCCGGAGCTTTTCCGTCTCCACCCACCCGTCCAGCACGTCGTCCGGCAGTCGGAAGCAGATCGCCGAGTTGACCACCGTGGTCCCGCCGACCACCCGCGCCTGCATGGTCGGGATGATCATCGTACCCACCATCGCCCGCATCCCGTTGTCGCGGTAGAGCTGCCGCATCGCCGCCCACGAGTCGGTGGTGTATTGCTCCGGCTTGATGAAGCTCCCTTCCTCGATCAGCGCCACCGACTTGCCCGCCTTCCTGAGCCGCCAGGCCGCCACCGCGCCCCCAGCGCCCGTGCCCACCACCACTACGTCCGCGTCAACCCGCTCGTGCCCGGAAACGTCCTTGTACGCGTGCATCATTTCGCCGCTCCTTCCCGGCACGGCAGCTTGAACCCGATGGCCTCCAGCACCTGCGGGTCATTGTAATAGCCCATGCCGATGATGGTCTTGAGCAGCACCACCACCATGCGCCGGTAGTAAATCCGGCTCGAGCACCAATCTTCGAGATACAGCTCCTTGCCTTGCGGAGGGAGGTTGACAAAGCGCGAGAAGCGGCCGATGAACAACAACGGAGCGAGGTCGAAGACCACGAGCAGCGCCTTCAAGCCCAGCCGCGAACCCGGGTACTGATCGCGCAGATACTTGGCCAGGAACTCGTAGGACGTGCTCTCGGACACGCTGATCGGCAGCCGGCCGCCGTCCGGAATGATCAGCTCCGACAACGCCTCGATGATCCGGCCCACGTAAGGCCCCACCGCCGGCTTGCCGTCAGGCAAGCTCACCCCCTTTGACGCTTCCCACGATTTAGACATAGTTCCTTCCTTGGCGATTTTTTTAAAAACCACAGATAAACACGGATGAACACAGATTTAATTTTTCATATCCGTGTTAATCTGTGTTTATCCGTGGTTAGCCTTCAAACGCACTTGATCGTTCCGCCCGGATTAATATCAGCCACGCCCCCGCCTGTCAAACGCCCGGATCATGACTCATAAGAACCGCTTGGGGATCTTGATCCCGAGCTTGAACGTCAGGTCAAAGGCCTTCTTGCCCCCCAGCCGCATCATCCCGAAGTACCCCATCCGCGCGCCGGTCACCACGTTCGTGCACAGCTTGAACTTCACCCACCGCGTGGGCGTCGGATCCAGGATGCAGGTCCCGAAACGCGAAATATATTCCTCGATCGCCGCCTTGTCCTCCCCCGGGATTGACATCAGCCACTCCGCCGCCTCGTTCGAGAACTGCATGAAGATCTGAGGCTTCGCGGGCTTGCCCTTCTTGAAATGGCTCTTCCCGCCCTCCTTGATCATCATGTACGAGTCCGGGTCGCCCTCGAACTGCACCTCCGCCACCGCGCCCTCCTTCAAGGGCGCCGCGACCTTCTGCGCCAGTGGACTCGAATTGTAAAACCGCCCCATCCTCTCCGCCACGCTCTCCGCCATATTATCTCCTCCCGGCTCTAACCCTTCTCACTCTTCTTACCTTTCTTACTTTTCCAACCTTCTTAACTCTGTGTCTTTGTGGTTCATAACAATCTCAGTGGACTCGCAACCGCCCCTACTTGATCCTCTCCGCCATGAGCCCCGCCAAATGCGTGACCTTTTGCCTCCGCGCCGACTTCCCCCGCAGCATCTCCGTGCAGTACGAGCACCCCGTAACGATCACCTCCGCCCCCGTCTCCCGCGCCTCCTCGATCCGCTCCCGCGCCGTGAACGCAGCGAGCTCCGGCGCCACCGCCGCCATCACCCCGCCCGACCCGCAGCACCAGCCCCACTCCCCGCTCCGCTCCATCTCAACCAGCTCCACCCCCTCCATCGCCCCCAGCACCTCCCGCGCCGAGTCAACCTCCTCAAGCCACCGCGCCAGCTTGCACGGATCATGATACGTGACTGTCTGCTCCGGGCCGCCCGTAAGCATGATCCGCTCATCCCCGACCAGCTCCGCGAACAGCGCCGGAAGCGTCACCGGCTCAGCCTCCACGTCACCGACCAGCAACGGATAATCCGCCCCCACCGCCGCCGCGCAGTGAGGGCATAAAAACAACACCCGCCCCGCGCCCGATCCGTTGATCGCAGCGATCACCCGCTCCGCCTGTGCCTCGAACCACCCGCGGTCGCCAAGCTCCAGCCCCGGCGCCCCGCAGCAGGGCTCGTCCGGGAGCACCCCCCACCGCACCTGTGCCGCGTCAAGCACCTTCGCCACCGCCGGCATCACCTCGTCCCTCATCCGCTCCCGGCAGCCGCGCCACACCAGCAGCTCTTGCTCTCCCGTGAACGCTGGCAGCTCTGCCCGCGAAATCCCCCGCCCCCACGGGTTCCCCGCGCGCCGCAAATTCTCGACCAGCTTCCTGTGCGCATCGTTCGCGTAAAAGCCCGCGCCCACCAGGTGGTCCCGGAGGTCGCGCACGAACGCGTTGATGTCAAACCCCGGCGGGCACGCCGCCGCGCACGCCCCGCACATCAGACAATTCATCGCGACCTGGGCCGCCTGGGCCGACGGCTTCACCTTCCCCTCCAATATCCCCTGGCCCACGTACCCCTTCCCTCCCCCCGAGTATGCGAAATACCCGAAATGCGCATAAGCCGGACACACCGCCCGATGCTCCGGAGAGGGCTCCACCGCGCAGCTCCGGCACCGGTTGCAGGTATAAAGATACATCGCGTAATCATTGTCGCGTGATATGACCATCTGCGCCTCCTTGCCCGCCGAACAGGACCTTATTGATGCTCGCACAATCAGGCGGGAATAGTCAACGCCCTTGGCGAAAGGCGCCACCCCGGCGCTTTGGAGTGTGGCGCCGTGCTTCCGCACTCCACAGCGCCGTTGCGCGACAAGCACAAACAGGACCCGCAGGCCAGGCTCGCGCCCTGCCTTCAGCGCCCCTGCAATTTCTGGATCATCTGGAAGAAGGGAGTGGAAAAGCTCATCTTCATACCGTCAGAGAATCCTTTCCACGCGGACAGCCGGTGGCCGTGGGCATAGACGAACATGTGGGCCATGCGATGGACCAGGATAAAGGCGGGATTGGGCGGGAGCTTGATCAGACGCTTGACCAAGGGAAGAAGCCCGGGATGCTTGACGGTCCAATAGGCGAACTTATGGAGATTAGCGAGCTGGCGGACCTGGGGATCATGGTTGAATATGCTCCACGAGTGGTAATTGTCGGACATCATGTCCGGGTTCAGGTTATCGAGGCCCCACTCCCGCTTGACCGCCTCCTCGATACTGGTGGAAGGATAAGGCTGAAACACGGAAAACCACGGATTGTCGGTTTTGATCTTGATGTTTAAATTTACCGTCATCAACCCTTCCTCCACGGTTTCGCCGGGAATGCCCAGGATATTAGTGGCATGGAAAGGAATGCCGGCGCCGTGCAGCAGTTCCGCCGCTTGGATGATCGAAGCGGTGGAGATGTTCTTGCGGAGGATACCGTTGCGCACCCGCTCGGAGCCGGACTCCACGGAGAACCCCGCCAGGTAGCATCCGGCCCGCCGGAGCTGTGAGGCCGTCTCCGCGTCGAGCTTGTCGGCGCGCGTTTGCATGAAAAAGGGCAGACCCACCTGGCTCCGGTATTGGTCCAGGAAAGCACGCGACCAGTCCCGCTTGACCGTGAAAGTGTCGTCCTCGAAATAGAGCGTGGTATTGCCATAGCGGCCGCGGACCTCCTCGATCTCCGCGATCACGTTCTCCGCGCTGCGCATGCGAACATAGCTCCCCTTGCCCCGGTACAACCCCATGTTTTTCTCGTTAAAGCACATGGCGCAGCGGTGGGGACAGCCGCGGCCGGCCATGAAATAGGCGGTGCGCAGCGGCCGGGGCTGGCCCTCCCAATAAAGCTCACGGTCCGGAAAAGGAAGGCTGTCCAGGTCCTCGAGCAGCGGCCGAACGTCATTTTCGGCGATGCGGCCGTCAATCTTGGCCCAGATATTCGCAATGTCATCCACCGGGCCGCCCGCGTCCAGACGGTTGCACAGGTCGAGAACTGCATACTCCCCCTCGCCTCGGCACACGAAATCAACCGCCGGATCCTTTACAATCTCCGGAAAAAACGTGGCGTGCGGACCGCCCAGGATCACCTTGACTCCCGGCAACGCTTCCTTGGCCGCCGCGGCCGCCCGCAACGAGAATCTATGGGCCCCGGTGAGGGTGTGCATGCCCACCAGGTCCGGCTTGATCCGCCGCACCGCGCGCCTCACCTGCGCCTCGCTGAACACCGTCACCAGCCGCGCCTGGTGCCCGTGACGCTTGAGCACCGCGCTGATCCACATCGGCCCCAGCCAATTAAAATAGTTATTCTGAATGAAGAGGACGTTGGCCATGATTTCCGCCTAAAAGGGTGCGTTCAAGAAGAATACTGATACAGCCCCTCGATAAAATAATACTAGCATCGGCCCACACCGGTTACAAACTCTCCGGCTGATCCGGGCTGTGCGGTCAAAGTGTCGGAAATTGTTGATTGCGGACCGGTCCTCCGGCCGGCGTCCCGCGGCCGGCGCCACGCCCGCGCCTTGGCTTCAGCGCCCCTGGAATTTCTGGAGGAATTGGAAGAAGGGACTGGACAGGCTGACCTTCATGCCGGTGGTGAATCCTTTCCACAAGGGCAGATGGGCGTGGCGGGAATATACGAACATGTGGGCGGCACGATGGATTGCGATAAAGGCGGGATTGGGCGGGAGCTTGATCAGGCGTTTGACCAGGGGGAGGAGGCCGGGATATTTGATTGTCCAGTAAGCGAACTTATGGAGATTGGCGAGCTGGCGCACCTGGGGATCGTGGCTGAGCGGACTCCAGGAATGGAAACTGTCGGAGATCATGTCCGGGTTCAGGTCGGCGAGGCCCCACTCCTTTTTCACCGTCTCGGCGATGCTGGTGGAAGGGTAGGGCTGGAACACGGAAAAGTAGGGGTTGTCGGTCTTGATCTCGATGTTAAAATTCACGGTCATCAGGCCTTCCTCCACGGTTTCGCTGGGGATGCCCAGGATGTTGGTGGTCTGGAAAGGGATGCCCGCGCCGTGCAGCAGTTCCGCCGCCTGGATGAGCGATGCGGTGGAGATGTTCTTGCGGAGGATGCCGTTGCGGACCCGCTCGGAGCCGGACTCCACGGAGAACACCGCCATGTAGCATCCGGCCCGGCGGAGATGGGTGATCGTCTCCGCGTCGAGCGCGTCGGCGCGTGTGCCGATGAAAAAGGGCAGCTCCACCCGGCCCTGGTACTGGTCCAGGAAATTGTGCAGCCAGTCCCGCTTGAGCGTGAAAGTGTCGTCCTCGAAACGGAGCGCGGAGTTGTGATAGCGGCGGCGGACCTCCTCGATCTCCGCGATCACGTTCTCCGCGCTGCGCATACGCACGTAGCGCCCCTTGCCCCGGTACAACCCCATGTTCTTCTCGTTAAAACAAATGCTGCAACGATGGGGACAACCGCGGCCCGCCATGAAGGAGATCATGTCCAGCGGCGTGGATTGCCTCGCCGAATAAAGCTCCCGGTCCGGGAAGGGAAGGCCGTCCAGGTCCTCGACCAGGGGCCGCACGTCGTTTTCAACGACACGGCCGTCAATCTTGGCCCAGATGTTCGCGATGTCATCAACCGGGCCGCGGGAGTCCAGCCGGTTGCACAAATCCAGCATCGCGTACTCGCCCTCGCCCCGGCCCACGAAATCAACCGCCGGATCCTCTATAATCTCCGGAAAAAACGTGGCGTGCGGACCGCCCAGGATCACCTTGACCCCCGGCAACGCCTCCTTGGCCGCAGCCGCCGCGCGCAACGAGAATTTATGGGCCCCGGTGATGGTGTGCATCGCCACCAGGTCCGGCTTGATCCGCCGCACCGCGCGCCTCACCTGCGCCTCGCTGAACGCCGTCACCAACCGCGCCTGGTGTCCGTAACGCTTGAGCACCGCGCTCAGCCACATCACGCCCAGCCAAGGATAATAATCATTCTGGATGAAGAGGACGTTAGCCATGGTTTATCCTGAAGGATGGTTCACGTTTCGCCGCGAACCCTTGACCGCGACACCCATGCCGGCCTGCCGCTCCCCCTTGGAGGACCACAGGGCGCGCCATGTGGGCATCCTTGTCCAAACAGGCCCTAAAATAATTCATCAAAAATTACGGGAACCTTCCTGGAGAATTCGGATGTAGGCCCTTGATCTAATTATATTAGCATGGGCTCGCGCCGGTTTCAAACTCCCAGGCCGAGCCGGAGCACTAATTATGTAGCACTTCCAGCCGAGCCTGGGGGCGCAGAATACATGTCGGAAATGCTTAATTGTGGCGCGGCCTCCGGCCTGCATCCGGAGATCACAGCGCGGCCTTTGGCCGCAACCAAAACATGGCCTTGGCGGTTCAATTGAAATCATGAAAAGATTTTTTGACAGGATTTACAGGATGAAAGAAGATCGGTTTACACTTTCCGAGAATCCTGTAAATCCTGTCAAAAAATGGCTCGAACATCTAAAAGTGCAAAGAAATTTTTGCATCTTGCATGTTAGTAGTATAGGGCAGGAGGGACGCGGCGCCACTCTCGCGCCTTGGCTTCATCGCCCCTGGAATTTCTCGAGCATCTGGAAGAAGGGAGAGGATAAGCTGACCTTCATGCCGTCATAGAATCCTCTCCACGTGGACAGCCGGGCGCCGTGGGAATAGACAAACATGTGGCCCGCGCGATGAATGGCGATGAAGGCGGGATTGGGAGGTAGCTTGATCAGCAGCTTGACCAGGGGAAGGAGGCCGGGATGTTTGATCGTCCAGTAAGTGAACTTATGCAGATTGCTGAGTTGGCGCACCTGCGGATCATGGTTGAGCAGACTCCAGGAGTGGTAATTGTCGGAGATCATGTCCGGGTGCAGATTGGTGAGGCCCCACTCCTTTTTTACCGTCTCCTCAATGCTGGTGGAAGGGTAAGGCTGAAACACGGAAAACCACGGATTGTCGGTCTTGATCTCGATGTTCAAATTCACGGTCATCAACCCTTCCTCCACGGTTTCGCCGGGGATGCCCAGGATGTTGGTGGTCTGGAAAGGAATGCCGGCTCCGTGCAGCAGTTCCGCAGCCTGGCGGAGGGAAGCGGTTGATATGTCCTTGCGAAGGATGCCGTTGCGGACCCGCTCGCAACCGGACTCCACGGAGAACGCCGCCATGTAGCATCCGGCCTGGCGGAGATGGGTGGTCATCTCCTGGTCAAGCGTGTCGGCGCGCGTGCCAATGAAAAAGGGCAGCCCCACCCGGCTCTGATATTGGTCCATGAAAGCACGCGACCAGTCCCGCTTGAGCGTGAAAGTGTCGTCCTCGAAACGGACCGTGGAATTGTTGTAGCGGCGCCGGACTTCCTCGATCTCCGCGATCACGTTCTCCGGGCTGCGCATCCGCACATAGTGACCCTTGCCCCGGTACAACTCCATGTTCTTCTCGTTAAAACAGATGGTGCAGCGGTGGGGACAGCCGCGGCCGGCCATGAAGTAGGCGATGCGCAACGGCTGGGCCCGTCCCTCCAGATAAAGCTCCCGATCCGGGAAGGGAAGGCCGTCCAGGTCCTCGATCAGCGGCCGCACGTCATTTTTAGCGATGCGGCCGTCAATCTTGGCCCAGATATTAGCAATGTCATCCACCGGGCCGCCCGAGTCCAGACGGTTGCACAGGTCGAGCATCGCATACTCGCCTTCCCCCCGGCAGACAAAATCAACCCCCGGCTCCTCCACAATCTCCGGAAAAAACGTGGCGTGCGTGCCGCCCAGGATCACCTTGACTCCCGGTAACGCCTCCTTGGCCGCGGCCGCCGCGCCCAACGAAAAACGATGCGCCCCGGTGAGGGTATGCATTGCCACCAGGTCCGGCCGCCTCCGCCGCACCGCGCGCCTTACCTGCGCCTCGCTGAACGCCGTCACCAGCCGCGCCTGGTGCCCATGACGCTTGAGCACCGCGCTGATCCACATCGGCCCCAGCCAATGAAAATAATTGTTCTGGATGAAAAGGATGTTGGCCATGGCTTATCCTGAGAGATGATTCACATTTCGCCGCGAACCCTTGACCCGCGACGCCCATGTCGGACTGGAGCTCCCCCTTGGAGGGCCGCAGGGCACGAGACAATAGCATCGTTGCCAAACCATTCCCTTAAATGACTCATCAAAAAATGCGGGAACCTTCCTGAAGAATTGGGATGTAGGCCCGCGATCATGTAATACTAGCATAGACTCGCGACTGCCACAACTCCCTCCCACTCCCTCCCGATGGCTGTGCGAAAAAATAGCGGAGATGTTTATTTATGGTCATTCAGGGCACTTTTACCCGACCATCCTGTGCCTTACGGCGCGCATACCGGCTGGCTATGTGCGCTGTCCTGATGCCCGCTGTCCGCTACTTCTTCTCCAGCAGCGCCGCGGAGTCAGGATCGAGATAGATGAAGGCCTGCTCGTGCTGCTGCATGATGGACGACGGCGCGGTGGGCGTGACCGGGCCTTCCAGGCACATCTTGACCGCCTTGGCCTTGCGCGCGTCCGGACAGGCGCAGATGATGGATCGCGACTTCATGATCTGGTTGACGGACATGGAGATGGCCTTTGGGGGCACTTCTTCCAGGGTCTTGAACCAGCCCTCCCCCATCTGCTGGCGGCGGCAGGCCTCGTCCAGGTCCACCACCAGGTACGGCTCCTCCGTCGCAAAGTCCGCCGGCGGGTCGTTGAACGCAATGTGGCCGTTCTCGCCGATGCCCACGAATGCAACGTCAATGGGATTGCGCCGGATGATCGCGCCCACCCGCTTACACTCGGCCGCCGCGTCGCCCTCGCCGTTGATATAATGGAACTCCTTCATGGGCACGTGCTTCACAAAGCGCTCGCGCAGATACAGCCTGAACGACGCCGGGTGCGTGACCGGCAGGCCCACGTACTCGTCAAGGTGAAAGCCCGTGACCTTGCTCCAGTCAATGTCCTTCTCCTTCCGCAGCGCCGCCAGCATCTCGAACTGCGACGCGCCGGTGGCGAGGATGATGAAGGCCGATCCCCGGTCCTTGAGCGCCTTCCGGATCAGCGCCGCTCCGTCCGCCGCAGCCTTCCGCCCAAGTTCCGCCTTGTCCTTACAAACAATTATTTCCATTGTCTCTCGCTTCCTCTTTCATAATTCATCATTTTACATTGATACCTTCTCCACCAGCTCGAACAGCGCTCGCAGCCCGAAGCGGAAGCCGTCGAGCGGGATGCGCTCGTCGTGGCCGTGGGCGAGCTTTTGGAGGCTCAGGTCGGCCGGGAGCTTGACCGGAGAGAAGCCGTAGCACTTAAGCCCGAGCTTTTTCCAGTGGGTGGCGTCGGAGAAGCCGGTGAGGAGGTACGGGAGCACGATGGAGCCGGGGTCGTGGCGGAGGATGACCTCGCGGATCATGGTCATGATGGGATCGTCGGCCGGGGCCTGGGTGGGCGTTAATTCGCGCATGACCTCGATCTCCGGCCCATCGCCGATCAGGGCCCGGACCTCGGAGATGAAGTCAGCGGTGGTGAAGCCGGGCAGGATGCGGCCGTCCACCTCCAGCTCGGCCTGGGACGGGATGACGTTGGTCTTCTCGCCCGCCCGGATCACGGTGGGGTTCGCGGTGTTGTGGAGCATGGCGGCAAATGCCTGGCCCGCGCGCTTGTCCGGCATCACCTTGTCAATGATCAGGCCGGACAGGGCCGGGTTCAGGAGCAGCTTGAACACGGCGTTCTTGGGGAACTTCAACTGCGATGCAATGGTCTCGGCGAAGTGGACCACCGGCGGGACGTTGTGCTGGGGCAGGCGCTTCTTGCCGAGGGTGGCGGCGATGGCCGCGGCCTTGATGAGCGCGCTGTCAGGATTGGGTATGGAGCCGTGGCCGGGCTCGCCTTGCGTTCTGATCTTGAGCCAGGCCAGGCCCTTTTCCGCGACCTGGATCAGGTAAAAACGCTTGCCCTCCATCTCCATGGAAAAGCCACCGGCCTCCGAGATCGAGTACTCGGCCTTGACCTTGTCCGCGTGGTTCTCCACCATGAACTGCGAGCCGTACCTTCCGCCGGCCTCCTCATCCGACACCGCGCAGAAGATGATGTCGCGCTTGAGCTTCGCGCCCGCCCGCTTCATGAGCAGCACGGCCATCAGGCTCATGGCCACCATGTTCTTCATGTCCAGGGCGCCGCGGCCGTAGAGGCAGCCGTCCTTTTCTTGCGCCTCGAACGGCGGCATGGTCCACTTCTCCAGCTCGACCGGGACCACGTCGAGGTGGCCGTTCAACAAAATGGGCGGCTTCTCGCCGCTGCCCTTCAAGCGGCAGACCAGGTTCGACCGGTTCTCCGCGCTGTCGAAGAGCTCCGGCTCGATCCCGTCCTTGCTCAAGACCTCGGCCAGGTACTGGGCCGCGGGCTTCTCGTTGCCCGGAGGGTTCACCGTCTCGAACCGGAGCAGCGCCTTGAAATAACCCAGCGCCTCCTGATACGCGTCGTCCCATTTAATTTCATCCATCATCGCCATGGCTTCCTCCCCTATTCATGGTAGGCGGGACACTCCTGTCCCGCGACCTCGACATGGCCCGACAGGAGTGTCGGGCCCACTTATTAAACCCATTTAATATCAGAGTTCGGAGCATTCCTCAATCATTTGGAGTGCGGCGGCGCCGCTTTCATTGGCGCCGCAATATCAATGATGCTTCATGGCATCATCGAAAGCAAGAAGTCTCCGCCATCCGCGCTGTTGGAATCCAACCAGAGGAGCTGGGGACATCGGCATCAATGAAAGCGCGGTCGTGCCCGCGCACTCCAAAGATGGATCGGGGTCGAGGTCCGACACGGTCCGCCCCGCCGCTAAAATTCGCTCCTGATCGCCGTCTTGAAATTATGACTGTTTTTGGTCATAATAGAAGGGTGAGGTATCGGGTCGAATACAGGCGCCAGCCGGCGGCATATCTGAAGCGCATGCCGCGTGACCTGCGGGAAAGAATCATCGGCGCCATCGAGAGGCTGGCCGAGGACCCGGACGCACCCGGCCTGGACGTGAAGAAGCTCGCGGACCGCGAAGGGTCCCGGTTACGGGTCGGCAAGCACCGGGTGATTTTTGAAAGGCACGAGGGCCGGCTGATCATTCTGGTTGTGGTCATACGCGGCCGCGGCGACGTGTATAAGGGGTGAGAACATGAAAAAACATGGCGTCAGCGGGGCCGCCGACATGGAGCGCAACGGCGATGAATTCGCCAGGCCCCAGGAGATCAGGATCGGCGGGGAGCAAGCGGTAGTGGTGCCTCTCGCGGTATGGAGGCGGCTGATGGAGGAGATGGAAGAGCTCCAGGACATAAGGGCTTATGACCGGGCCAAGGCCGACCCGGACCAAAAAACCATTGAGCACGACGAGCTCTGCCGCATGCTGGGCCGGAGCCCGCTCCGTTATCTCCGCGGCCGCCAAAACCTCACCCAGGCACGGCTCTCCAAAAAAACCGGCCTCTCCCAGAGCTACATCGCCAAGCTCGAAGCCGGCGAGCGCCGGCCATCCAAAACCGCCCTCAAAAAAATCGCCGCCGCGCTCAAGATCGAGCCGGAAAAGCTGATCTACTAGTGCCGTCTTTATTACGCCCCTTCAGGGCTGAAAGGGATATTACGGGCTCCGATACCCAGGGTAGGCCGCGGACGGCCAACCTTGGGCTATCTTATTATCGCCCTTTCAGGGCGGGAGCCCTGGGGAGGCGAAGATATGCCGATCAAGCGCTGAAAGTCTGTAGGGGCAACCCCCCGTGGTTGCCCCGGCATTGGGCAGGCACGGGGGGCCTGCCCCTACGGAAGGTTCATTCGCCGCCTCAGACCACACCGCCTCCGACCGCATCCTCACGGACAGGTCAGGCCGAGGCGGGCGAAGTAAATTTCCTCATTCCCATCCCGGCCATCATCCCAGCTCATCCCGAACTCGGACCCGGTCCACGAAAGGGAGGGGAGCTCGCTCCAAGGCGCGGCGCTTGTCACCCTGAGGTCGGATCCGATCTTGGCCCCGGCCGCGCTCACCCGGGCAAAGTAGATTTCCCAGATCCCGTCCCGGATATCATTCCAGCTCATTCCGAACTCGGAGCCGGTCCAGGAAAGAGGGCCATTATAGCTAGTATGCGCGTCATTGGTCACTCGCAGGTCGGACCCGACTTTGACCCCGGCCGCGGAGACGCGGGAGAAATAGATTTCATTGTTCCCATCCCGGGAATCATGCCAGCTCACCCCGAACTCGGACCCGCTCCAGGAAAGGGAGGGAGACCCGCTAGAACTTGCGTTGTTGGTTACTCTGAGGTCGGACCCGATCTTGGCCCCGGCCGCGCTGACCCGGGTAAAGTAGATTTCCCAGTTCCCGTCCCGGTTATCATCCCAGCTCACCCCGAACTCGGACCCGGTCCAGGAAAGGGAGGGATACCAGCTAAAACCCGCAGCGCTGGTTACCCTGAGGTCGGCGCCGATCTTGGTCCCGGCCGCGCCGACCCGGACGAAGTAAATTTCCTCATTCCCATCCCGGCCATCATCCCAGCTCATCCCGAACTCGGACCCGGTCCACGAAAGGGAGGGGAGCTCGCTCCAAGGCGCGGCGCTTGTCACCCTGAGGT